>NZ_CP041253.1:1567500-1867500 GCF_006575665.1 Echinicola soli | reverse complement strand
CTTCTGGATAGTGATACTGCACATACTCACCGCCTACGCCGAGTCCACCACTCAAAAACTGGATATCAAAAATGATCTCCTCATTGTTTTCATTGTCATAAGCAAATATATCTTCATAGCTATCCACTAAATCAAACTGGCCACTGTTAATTACCTCGTTGAGCAGGGTCAACGCTTGACTCCATTCGTTTGTACCAAGAACGGGGCCATCAGGATGCAGCTGTGTACCAGAACGGGTCATGTATACCCTGGCCAGCATGCCTCTGGCTGCATGTGAAGTGGCACGTCCCAAATCGCCTGCACTGGTATATTCATCCGGCAAATTGCCAACCGCAAATTCCAAATCTGAAATGATCAGCCCATAAACATCCGCTACAGGACTGCGTGGAATTTCCAATGCTTCCAATGGTGTCACCGGTCGGTCAAAAAGCGGGACTTTACCGTAAAACCTGATCAGATCAAAGTAGTACAAACCTCTCAGAAACTTCGCCTCGGCCTCAATTCTACTCCTCACCGCCTCATCCGGAAGCACATCAGGGCTTAGGTTGTCCAAAATGGTATTGGCGCGCATAATATTATTGTACAGGCCATTCCAAGTGGAATTCATAATCCCCGCTGTCGCTAGATTCGTATTAAAATTATTGATCAGGTTGTAATCCCTAACGCCTGCGGTACCGGGGGAATAGATATTATCCGAGCGGACTTCACTCAATTCAAAATGATTAATCGGATAGGAATTCAGCCCATTGTAAGCACCTGTAAGTCCTTTCAGGAAATCTGATTCATTCTGATAAAAGGCATTTGAGCCGATAGAAGATATGGGCGACTGGTCCAGCTTGCTTTCACAGGAAACCATTGCTCCAGTGGCCAAACCAATCAGCGTGATATATAGTTTATTCAACTTTTTCATTGTTCTTGTTATTTTGGGTTAAAACTTCAGGTTGACACCAAACACAATTGATTTGGACAGTGGAAATGCACCATAATCATCCCCGTCGCTATTTACCGCCTCGGGGTTAAATCCACCAGTGTACTTGTCCCCACCAAAGAAGTTCTCCGCTGTCATATAAACCCTTGCTCCGGAAAGCAATTTTTCGTTGGCAATGATCCTGCCCAGGTCATAGCCCAGCGTAATATTCCTGATTCTCCAGTAATCAGACGGATACAGCCAGTCGGTATTTTTGATCCGGCCAAAGCTGGACACGGCTTTTCCGGTCTCACCATCACCAGGGTTTTCAGGAGACCGCCATCTGTTGCGGTGTCTTCCAAGGGTATTTTCCACATAGCCCATACCTGGACGGTCCATCGCACGGCCAAAAGTGGAATAAATCAACCCTCCCCATTGGCCTTGAACCAGGATGTTCAGGTCAAAGCCCTTGTACCGGAAATTATTGGTAATGCCCCAGATATAATCCGGATTGGGATTACCGGACAAAATCCTATCATCAGGATCAATGACCCCATCATTATTAGCATCCAGATACTGTGGATCCCCTTCTTCCTGGTTGCCATATAAGGCCGCACCATTATCAATCTCCTCTTGCGTCAGGATGCCAATATTCTGCACCAGGAACAACGTATTCATCGGCTGCCCCACCATGGTAATGCGGTGGTTGATATCAAAGCTTCCGCCCAAAATAGGGGTGTTGTTTGGTCCGAGCTGTCTTACCTCATTATTGTTATGACTGAGGTTGACATTGGTCGTCCACTCAAATTGCCCTGTGATATTCCTTGAGGTCAATTCCAGTTCCCAGCCTTTGTTCATCACTTCTCCGATATTGGTCAGTGCCGTGGTAAATCCTGTAGCAGAGGGCACAGGAATGTTCAATAACAGGTTGGTGTTCTTTCTGGTATAGTAATCGAAGGAAGCATAAATCCTGTTTTGGAGTACACCTAAGTCCAATCCTACGTTCATCATTTCGGACTCTTCCCAGCCCAGTCCAGGATTGGGGAAGTTACCGGGAATCAACCCATTGTTCAGCGCTCCTCCATAAGAGTAATTGGCAAAATCCAAAGTGGCGATATGTGAATAATCCCCTATGCCATTGTTGCCTGAAAGACCCCAGCTACCTCTTATTTTCAGGTCGCTGATCAAGGACATGTCTTTCATGAATTCTTCATCAGAAAGCCTCCAACCCAAGGATACGGAAGGGAAAAAGCCCCACTTGGTCTCATCGCCAAAACGGGAAGAACCGTCCCTTCTGGCAGAAGCCGATATCAGGTATTTCCCTTTGTAATCGTACTGCACACGGCCAAAATAAGAAAGCAAAGTGCTTTGTGTTTCGGTGGTATTCGTACTTCCCGCATTGATTACTGCAGCATTGAGGGTAGTGATGCCTTCCACATCAAAATTCCCTCCCATGGTATAGGTATTTCGCTTATTGAAATTGTACGACATACCGATGACCGCATTCAGGTTGTGTACCTCGTCAAAAGACCTGTCAAAGGTCAAGGTGTTTTCATTGACAAAAGTTAATTTCCTGTAGCCATTAAAACCGCCCGTTGTCTGCTTGTTTCGCGTAACCGGTGCAGGCGTGTAGTTTTTATTTTGCTGGTCTACATTGTCCACGTTTAGCGTGGTCTTGAAGGCCAGTCCCTCGATAAAATCGTACTGTCCATAGGCTGTGGCCAAATTTCTGAAAATCGTCGTTTCGTTTAATCTCCCCTTGGCATAGGCAATCGGGCTTAAGCGTGAACTTGCCCAGGTGTAAAGCGGAGTATCTCCTACACCTGTATTGAGGCCGGCATCAGCCTCCACCACCGGTGCCATGCCCACAGTAGTATGTGTAATGGCATCCTTTCCTTCCACACCCGGGTCATTCAAGGCGGAATAAGAAGGATTCAGGTTCAAGCCAAATTTGAGTTTATTACTCGCCTGCACCTCCACATTGGCACGGGCAGAATAACGCTTATAGTCCAAGCCTACTGCAATCCCTTCCTGATCAAGGTAATCCCCAGAAATAAAGTATTTTACGCTCTCGTTTCCTCCGGATGCATTGAGTTGGTAGTTCTGCACTATCCCTTTACGGAAAAGGTGATCCTGCCAATCCACCAGCATCAGCCCCGGGTAGCCCTCCATCATCCACCGCTCGTCATACATATAGTTTCGATCAAAACCACCCAGGATGGCTTCCCTTTCTTCCAGGCTTTGCGCTGCGCTGCGGCCTTCGCCAGACTGCTCCCACTGCGTATTGATCATCTCGGTGGCCCGGTCGATCCACTCGGTGGGCCCCAGCACGTCCAGCTTCTTAACCGTTTCGTTAACCCCTACATAGGAGTTTAAACTGATCTGTGCTTTGCCTGATTTACCGCTTTTCGTATTGATCATCACCACACCGTTCGCTGCACGGGATCCGTAGATCGCTGCTGCTGCAGCATCTTTTAGCACTTGGATGGATTCGATATCATTAGGACTGATATTATCCATGGGATTTCCTCCTGCTGCCTCCAGTGGAAACCCATCAATCACATACAAGGGTTGGCTATTGGCCGTAATGGAGCCCACTCCTCGGATCTGAATATCAAATCCCTGGCCAGGCACTCCTGTCGTCTGCTTCACCCTTACACCAGCCATCTGACCCACCAAGGCCTGATCTACCCGCTGAATGGGCCGCTCCGTCAAATTCTCTGGTTCCATCTGGGCAATGGCTCCAGTAATATTTGCTTTTTTCTGAGTACCGTAACCAACTACCACTACTTCTCCCAGCTGCTGCATGTCCACCTGGAGTGTTACATTCAGGGTAGTCTGGCTTCCAACCGTGATCTCCTGCGTTTCAAATCCAATGGAGCTAAACGTCAAGACAGCTCCCTCATCGGGTACTTCCAGGGTAAACCTGCCGTCAATATCCGTAACGGTGCCCCGCCCGGTGCCTTTTAGCAGAATACTCACACCAGGCAGTGGCAGATTGTCTTCACTGGAGATTACTGTACCTGTAATTTCTTTTTCCAGATTGTTAATAGTGATTTCTAAATCATCATTGACCAGATGACCTGAAGGAAAGGGGATTTCCTCCGCATTCGCCACAGCACCGTAGGCCATGGACATGAACAAAAGTGCACGCTTTTGCCATGGATTCTTAAGGGTTAATTGTCTTTTCATCGGTTATTTTTTAGGGTTTTTTATACCGGCAAACGTTCATTTACCGATCTTTTCATTACATCAGCTTTTATCAAAAAAGCCACCTTTCACCATTAAGAGCACTTTCTCACCGATTTGCCAGGTAAAAACACAATACCTACTATTTCGATGAAAATCACTCCCTGTTCTTCTAAAGTAATGGAAAAGTCCTTGATGCTTGTGCTGTAGTATCCCGTAAACCCTTCTTTTCAAACGTTTGAATGATTGTTCTGCACCTTCGATTAAAAAATTAAAAAACCACCATATAAATCATTTGACAAAATAAAAACCAACCAACAAACCAGCTTAAAATCCTACACCTAACAAACTATCGAAACTATTTTCCTACCAGGGTACTGATCCTGTCCAGCAAAACCTTGGACTGCTCATGATCTTTTTTTGTTTTAACACCACCAGTCACATCTCTCCTCTGTATCCTATACCCGTCAGATCATAACAGTTATTTCAGCATTATTATGTTTCTTAGGAGTTGGGACACTAATTCCGCTTAAAAAATGACAAAACAACTTGCCTTTAAAATGAAACTACTGCCTGGATATGAGGCAGAATATGAAAAACGGCACCGTGAAATATGGCCTGAACTGGTGACCTTGCTAAAGGACAGTGGCGTGCAGGATTACAGCATTTACCTGGACCAGGAAACCTCCACCCTCTTTGCGGTACAAACTGTAGCCGGCAACAGTTCTTCCCAAGATTTGGGCAATACCAAAATCGTTCAAAAATGGTGGGCATACATGGCTGACATTATGGAAACCAATCCCGACCAATCGCCGGTAAGTGTTCCACTAAAAGAGGTTTTCACCTTGTAACACTTCATGGTACTGCAGGAATCGTTAACATTTGCTCTCAATCCTTTGCGACCTGAAAAAGGTGAACGGATGCCCAATATTTCAATCAGCAATTATAACCAATGAAACTTACTTTAAAACTTCTAATACCAGCGGCCTGTATGCTGGCCATTTCATGTCAGGCTCCTTCTGAAGAAGCCGCCAATAAACCCACCATAACGCCGAACAGCTGGCCAGCCATCACCAACCAGTCCAAGCCCTGGACAAGATGGTGGTGGATGGGCAATGCCGTGGATAAGGAAAACCTCAACTACCTGATGCATGAATACGCAGATGCAGGACTGGGCGGAGTAGAAATCGCCCCCATCTATGGGGCAAAAGGTCATGAAGACCGCTACCTGGAATTTCTGTCTGACGAATGGCTTGAAATGCTCAAGTATACCATCAATGTATCGGACAGCCTTGACATGCAAGTGGACCTGACCCAAGGAACCGGCTGGCCTTTTGGAGGGCCATTTGTCAACCCCGGCCATGCTGCATCCAAATTGGTCACGAAGGAATTTGACTATAGTGGACAAGGGACTTTCTCACAAGACCTTACTTGGGAGGATGAAAAACGACCTGAACTCAGTCCTGAGCTTATCGCTGTCATGGCTTATGGCGACAATGGACAAGTAGAAGAAATCACCAGCCAAGTCTCCGCTCAAGGGCAGCTGAACTGGCAGGCAGAAGGAAACTGGAAAATCATGGCCATCTACAATGGCAAAACAGGCCAAAAGGTAAAAAGAGCCGCTCCTGGAGGACAAGGCTATACCTTGGATCACTTTTCGACAGAAGCAGTTAACAGTTACCTGGATGTTTTCGCAAAAGCCTTTGGAGAGGACATTCCCGGAATAAGGGCCTTTTACAATGACAGCTTTGAAGTGTATGGTGCCAATTTCACCAAGAGCTTCCTTGAGGAATTTCAGCAACGAAGGGGTTATGACTTAAAAACCTATTTGCCACAGCTTCTTGGAAAAGAAAACAACGAAGAGGTGGCACGTATCAAATCAGATTATCGTCAGACGCTCCACGAACTGCTCCTGGAGCACTTTACCGCAAACTGGACAGCATGGGCTCACAGCAAGGGCAAGAAAACCAAAAACCAAGCCCATGGCTCCCCCGGCAACCTGATAGACCTGTATGCAACGGTGGACATCCCTGAATGTGAGACTTTTGGTTCCAGCTATTTTCCGATACCGGGGCTCAGAAGGGACAGTACCGATATCCGAAACGTGGATCCCGACCCGATCATGCTGAAGTTTGCTTCCTCGGCAGGCCACCTGGCCGGAAAGCCACTGATCTCCTGCGAGACCTTCACCTGGCTGGGCGAACACTTCAAGTCTTCCTTCTCTCAGATGAAGCCCGAGGTGGACCAAGCTTTCCTCGCTGGCATCAACCATGTTTTTTATCATGGTGTCACTTATTCCCCTAAAGACATTGATTTTCCAGGTTGGTTATTTTACGCCTCCCTGAACCTTACCCAGCAAAACAGCCTCTGGCCACATTTCAGAAGCTTCAATGATTATATCGCCAGGTGCCAATCTGTCCTGCAGGCAGGGAAGCCTGACAATGAGCTGATCGTTTACTGGCCTGTCTATGATGTATGGGCTGAAGAAGGCAATATTTTCAAAATGATTTCTGTCCACCATATCGACGATTGGCTGCATCCAACTGCTTTTTATGAACAGACTACTGAGCTGATGAAACAAGGCTTTGCGCTTGACTTTGCATCCGATAAACTCATCCGTGACGCCAAAGTACAAGAAGGGAAAATCCTTACCCATGGTGAAGCCTCTCCGGCCAAAGCACTGCTGATCCCTAAAATGGAGTACTTCCCTGTCCAAACCTTGGAAGCGGCCATCCAGCTGGCCAAAGAAGGTGCCACGGTGATCTTTGAAGCGGTGCCCGAGCATGTTCCGGGACATTTTGAAGTGGAAAAAAGAGAAAAGCAGCTGGCCGACGCTTGGAATCAGCTTCAGTTTAATGATCAAGGGGAAGCCGCCACTGGAAAGGGCAAGGTAATCCTCAATGCAAACGTCAGACAAGCGCTGGAAAGCGAATCCATCGAAAGAGAATCCCTCGCAGACAGCGGTCTCCAATTTATCCGCCGGGCCGTTGGCAATGACAAGTATTACTTTCTGGTCAACCACACGGCCAACACCATCAATAAAGAAATCACACTGAACGTTAGGGCTTCTTCTATATTCCTGATGAACCCGCTCACGGGAGAAAGCGGATTGGCAAAAAGCCATCGCCAGGAGGGCAAAACCGTCGTCAAAGTACACTTGGAGTCCGGAGAAAGCCTGCTTCTTCAAGCTTCAGCAGCGGAAGCTACTGCTGCTGCCCCCTGGGTTTACCGTACCAAAGCAGCCAAAACCATTCCTGTCAAAGGGCCATGGAAGCTTCATTTTAACGCTGGTGGACCGGAACTTCCTCAAGACCAGACCTTCGAAACCATCCAACCTTGGACGGCCAAAGGCGACGACAAAGCCGATCAGTTTTCAGGACAGGCCACTTACAGCACCACATTTGACCTACAAAAAGCTGAAGGCAAACACTACCTACTGAAACTCGGAAAGGTCCATGAAAGTGCCAAGATCTGGATCAACGGTCAAGAAGCTGGCTATGCCTGGAGTATCCCTTATCAACTTCGCATAGGAAAATTCCTGAAGGACGGAAAAAATGAAATAAAAATCCAAATAGCCAACCTGATGGCCAATAGGATCCGCTACATGGACCAAAAAGGCTTAGAATGGAGAAATTACCATGAAATCAATTTTGTAAACATCAACTACAAGCCTTTTGACGCGTCCACATGGGAAGTGATGCCGTCCGGACTGGAAGGGCCAGTGGAGCTGGAGGTGTTTTGAGTAATAGCTCCCTTTCTATCGGTCGATGGGGGATCTTCTGCCATTGATTGTAATCATGCCATGGCTCAAGGTCATGGCATGATTACTTGGATAACACTGTTTTACAATCACTTCCATATCATTATCCGTTCTGGTTTTTGCTCAAACTCCGATGCCAACGAGCTCATCCTGGCTCTTAAGAGGCTTTTACGGCCATCCAGCGACCTTGTATATACTAGTTCACAATCACCGACAGATCTTCTCCACTCTGCTTCAAAAATTTGAGCAAATTGCTTATTTCTTCCCAAGGCCTCAGGTACAGCATGGTAGTCGCGCTGGGCAAGCAACTTTAAGAAGAAGCTTTTTCTTATGATCAAGTACCTCGGATTATCGATTTGTTCTATAATTTCCTGTAGGGATTTTATAAACAGAGACTTTTCGAATGTACTTCCTCCTTCCAGATGGCAGTAAATGGTTCCCGCTGCATCTACATCAGAAATGACACGAAGAGAGTCCTTGTCCGAGCGAATGAATTTTGCTTTGAGCAAAGCAATAAGCAGAGCCTCAGCGATTTTGTGCACATCCTTACCAATGTCACGATACTTTACGTACATACGCCCCATTTTATAGCTGAAACGACCAAAAATAATCATAGCCACTACCCCGAGCCCCAAAAGGCAATCCTTTAAATCCACTATAGTAAAAATGTATCTGGACACCTTCGTCATTCCAAAAATGGCCTGAATCCCAAAACTTCCCAGAGCAGACAAGAACAACCCTGCAAACGCCTTTATAGTCCGGTTATAATATAGGGATTTGGTCTGTTTGTAGGTTTGGTTCTTTGGAAAGGGGATTTTTATGTCCTCCACGAGCACATGTCCATTCTTTATGGCATCCAACCACTTTTCCGATAACAGGTTCCTATCTTTGGCTTGACCCATTACAAACGCATTCATTTCCATGGCCTGCTCCAAGCTGTTGATTTCGGCTGGCATACCCAGTCTGTCCAGGCCATTTTGAATAGTAACCGGTGCTTCTGAAGAGACTCCCACGAAGGTTTTGAACCGCCTTCTTAGCACGTACATATCAGCTCCTCCTGCTTCATCAGAAGGATCCAGGCAGGCCAAATGCCAGATATTACTGGTCTTCTCTGGTTCTTGTTTTCCTTTTCTAATTGCTCTTCCTCGCATTTGATTGGAAAGTACAAAAGAGCCGACAAAACTCGCCATGATCAGGGAATTGATCGCAGGTGCGTCCCAGCCTTCTCCCAGCAAAGCTTTTGTACCGACAAGGAGTGATACATGTCCCTGCTGAAACAACTCGGTCATCCAGTGGACAAGCCGGTGCCGTATGCCAGTACTGACCGTTACTTCCAAAAACCCCGAGTCATACGGCAACGCTGAAAAGTAAATATTGTCTTCTCCATCAACAGCAGCCAATCGCTGAAGTGGCTCTAATGCTGCTCGAGGAATAATCACCAGTGACCCTGTCAAAACTGCCATCTTGGCGGGAATTTGCGCCTTCCTTCTGAGTATTTCGAATATGGGCATTACTCCAATTCTATTGAGTTCCAGGTCATTGATAGGCCGATTGGGAAGAAATTCCTTTCGGATATAATCCGTAAGGATCACCATTCTGAGTCCATCTCCTAGCTGCTGCTGCTCAAACTCCACGATCTGCTGTATACTGGTGAGTTTACTTAAGCTTCTGCTCAGATAGCGATTGATCTTGTCGCTGTGCCAGAAGCTGATTGTTTTCTTCTCAAGCACACCTGCCCTCCTTAGTCGGTGGGCCAATTCCTCTCTGTAAGATTCCTGCAAGGGGAAATCCTCGATACCTTTAAACAAGTAAAAATCCAACAGTAGTGCCATCCAATTAAAATCCAGCGCAGGTAAGACCAAGTCTTTTACACCGATCACCTCCCGGTGGATTTCGGGGATTTCCTCTCCTGCTGCATGGAGAAAGACCAAAAGGGCAGAGTAGTGAGGTAGATTGCTATAAATCCATTCCAGATTGTCTTCTGGAGCCTGAAACACAGCATGGTTACGGAGGGCATTAACCAGCATCTCCTCTCCTTTTAGCTCTTGATACAAGGCCTTGACCTGTTTTCTGTAGGCAAAGATCTTCTGGCTTTCCAGTGGAGAGGGGAGAGAGTAATATACAAAATCCTGATGCGCGCACAGGGTGTTTTCGGCAATCAACTCCGGTACGGTGATTTCTGCATCCACTGGACCGTTTAAGGAAATATAACGTTGCCATTCTCCCGGTGATACATCATAAGGAGGAGTGGCAGTCAATCCCACAATGGTCGGGTCGAGGTGCTGTTTTATGCAATCGATCGATTCCCACCAGGCATTTTTTAAGTGATGGGCTTCATCTACCATGATGGTCCCTAGCTGTTG
Organism: Echinicola soli; assembly: GCF_006575665.1. NCBI lineage: Bacteria > Pseudomonadati > Bacteroidota > Cytophagia > Cytophagales > Cyclobacteriaceae > Echinicola > Echinicola soli. Next base: position 1,857,281 of record NZ_CP041253.1, on the reverse strand, counting down.
TTTTTGCAGTTTACTGATAAAGGAAGTGATCTCATCGACCTCCTCACCAGTTGCGGTTAAGCGCTTGCCGTTATCAAGTTGTCCGAACGGCTCTTCATGGCGACATACTGCGTGCAAAGCCTGATAAGTAGCCACAGTGAGGAAGGAAGGTTCCTTGATATCAGCGGAAATCCACTCCGGTGCAGTCTTTACCTGGAGAAAAAGTTCACAAAACCGCTGGATCCACTGGTCTCTGATAGCAATGGTCGGCGCCAAAATCAAGGTAGGTTTATTGATACGCAGTGCCACCTCCAATCCCAGTACTGTTTTCCCTGAGCCCGGCGGGGCAATGATATGCAGGTGATCATCGGCAAGGTGGGTCTCCAGCTCATCCAAAACTCGCTGCTGGTAAGCACGCCATGGATATTTAAAAGTTATTCCTTTTGGAAAGCTACTTCTTATTTCAAAGTCTGATAGGTTCATTCGTATTTACATTTGCCATAAAGCATTGGTAAAAAGTAGTTGATCGCCAAAATCAAAATATTGGTCACTAATAATGAGCACAATTTAAAGCGCACTAAATTACAATTAACTTTTCACTACAAAAATTTTAATGTGGGGATTCCATCACTGGGTAAAGTAAGGGATAAAATGCGCAATCGATTGTACAAAATAGTATTATAAATCCCTTAATTTATCAGCTTATATTTACAGCAAACGGTTTCTAAAAAATCAGTTTCCTTTCTTCTTTACAATAAAATCACTAAATTTCTATAGAATACTTCCCAAATTATATTTCTTTAAAAAAAGGGTTTAAACAACGAAAAGATAATGTTTCAAACCAACAAATGCTGAAACACCGACAAAAATCCCCTACCGTACACATAAAATATTTAACGGCACTTGCTTGGTATAGCAAGTTCTAATTATATTACAATCGATTGCGCAAACGACCTAACCCCCAAAATGATCGAAGCTCCAACATCCATCCGTATTGATTCGGAGTCCAGGATTCCGAAATACCAGCAAATCGTCAATTCCATCATTGAGGACATTGAAAAAGGCAGCCTATCTGTGGGTGAAAAGATCCCTTCCATCAATGAAATAAGTGAAGAGTATTATCTCTCACGGGATACCGTAGAAAAAGCCTATAATCTTCTTAAGAAAAAGAAGATCATTGTTTCTGTAAAAGGTAAAGGGTATTATGTTGCCAGAAACGTGTCCCAATCCCAGGTAAAGGTGCTTTTCTTGCTGAACAAGTTGTCCAATTACAAACTTCGCATTTACAATTCATTTGTCAATAGCCTGGGTGCTGACGCACAAGTAGATCTCCATATCTATCATTGTGATCCCAAAAGCCTACTGAACCTGCTCAATGAAAATACCGGCGCCTATGACTACTATGTAGTGATGCCCCACTTTAAGGACGACGATTTACACCACAATAACTATAACCAAGATGTAATCGATGCCCTTCGAAAAATCTCTCCTGATAAGCTCATCATCATGGATAACTACATGCCTGACCTCGGGGATGAAGTGGCTTCCATTTATCAGGATTTTAAAATGGACATTTATAAAGCACTGAAAGAAGGACAAGCTCGTCTGCAAAAGTACGACACCCTGATTTTGGTCTATCCTGACAATGTCATTTACCCCTATCCCAAAGAAATCAAGCAGGGATTCAAGAAATTTTGTGTAGAATTTGGACTGGAATTTGAGATCATCAACACCATCTACCCTGAAATGGAACTGAGCCCCAATGATGCCTACATCCTCATCGAAGAAAATGACTTGGTCAACCTTATGAGACAGATTCGGGATGAAGAATACTTACTGGGGGAAGACGTAGGCGTCATCTCCTATAACGATACGCCTTTAAAAGAACTGCTGGGTATTACCGTCATGTCCACCGACTTCAAAGTCATGGGGGAAACGGCCGCCTATATGATCAAAAAGCGTAAAAAAGAGGTGGTCAAAAATGTCTTTAACTTCATTGACAGGGGATCAATATAAAGTAAACCGTCATCGCACCTGTGGTAAACCAGACCTGATCTTCTCTGAGGACAGATATGAAGACGATCTCTCTAAAACCAATAACAACCATAGTAATTTACATATTTAAGCAGGTCACTTCGTAACAGTACAGGATAGCTTTTATCCTGTATTTTTTTAATTTCACAGCTACCCAAAATACGATTTAACAACATGTCCGATAAAAAGAACCTTGTACAGAAACTAGAATCTGTCAATGAATATGAAAGGGAAGCTATCCCTAAGAGTAAGCTTAAAAGCTGGAAGTCCTTTGTAGGGACTTATGCCGGTGAACACACCGCAGGAACGGAATTTGTCCTCGGCCCACTATTTGTTGCCCATGGTGCGAGTGCGATCGACTTGGTAGGTGGATTGCTGGTAGGAAATATCCTTGCCGTGCTCAGTTGGGCTTTTTTCACAGGCAAAGCTGCTACCAAAACACGCCACACCCTGTACTTCCAATTGGAAAAAATAGCGGGCAGTCGCTTTACCATTATCTATAATCTGGTCAATGCAGTAGCTTTTTGTTTTTTGGCTGGCGCCATGATCACTGTAGCCGCCACGGCCGTTGGGATCCCCTTTGACCTGGCCATGCCCGCGCTGGACGACACCCTGCCTACCAGCTTTGGATTTGTGCTTACCGTATTTGTGGTCGGCGCCATCACAACAGTCATTGCCATGTTTGGCTTTAACCAGGTAGTGAAATTCGCGAATATTGCCGCTCCATGGATGATCATGATTTTCGTCGCAGCTGCCGTAGCGGTATTGCCTCGGTTAGGGATCAACTCCATCAGTGATTTCTGGCCAGTGGCCAAGGAAACCATCTGGTCTGGCGTACCTTTGGAAGGAAAAACCAAATTTACCTTCTGGCACATTATGTTCTTTGCGTGGTTCTGTAATATGGCCATGCACATCGGGATGGCAGACATGTCCATCCTTAGATATGCCAAAAAGTGGACTGCAGGTTTCGCAACTTCCACTGGAGTCTTCCTTGGACACTATGTGGCCTGGCTTGCTTCTGGCATCCTGTATTCCCTTTTCCTTCTGGAATCAGACGGAAGCCTGGTATTTGCCCCAGGGCCGATTGCCTACGAAGCTGTTGGTATCGCAGGAGCAGTCTGTGTGATCATCGCGGGATGGACCACCGCCAATCCTACACTTTACCGCGCAGGACTCGCCATCCAGTCTATCAACCCCAAATGGAAAACCTGGAAAGTCACGCTCTTTGTAGGATTGATCACAACCATAGCTGCATGTTTTCCAGCTTTGATGATGCAGCTGTTGGACTTTGTCGCACTCTATGGATTGGTACTGATGCCGATAGGTGCTGTCATATTTATTGACATTTTCCTATTGCCTAAGATGGGCATGAGATCCAACTTCGCAGAGCTGACCAATCGAAATTTCAATCCTGCTGTAGGCATCACTTGGCTGATCACTCTGATTTTCTGCCTTGGTCTCAATCTATTTGGAGGAGTTGAAATCTTTTTCTTGGGACTACCAGGATGGTTTGTAGCCGTAATCGTCTACATCGCAAGCAGCAAAATCATCCAAAAAAACACCCCAATACCAGACCTTAACAGTACTTCTACCAAACGTGAAGTTCCTGTATCATAACCCAAATCAACCATGAAAACTCTCATTAAACTTATATCATTTATTGCACTGGGCTTAAACCTTATCCCTGCCTTCTTGGTATTTCAAGGGGTTATTTCTTCTGACCAATGTAAAACACTGATGTTTATTGGCACGGTGGTTTGGTTTATTACTGCCCCCATGTGGATGAACAAAAAACCTGAAGAGGCCTCATCATAGGCCTCTTTTTTATAGATTCACATAAATCTAATCTTACCAATAAAGCCCGTTACTATGTCTTTTAGCAAAAAGGCGTGCATCGCCTTAGTTCTATTGGCTGCGCCTATTTTGGCCTTCTCCCAGCAAAAAACCTATTCCCTCTACCCAAAAGAAGCCCCAAACACCAAGAAGCTTGTAGCCAAGGATGGAATCGGGAAAGGAGGACGGATTACCGAAGTAGCCATTCCTCAGATCACGGTCTATCATCCCCAAGAACAACCTTCCAATGGAAAGGCCATCCTCATTTGTCCTGGAGGTGGGTACAAGATCATCGCCATTCAGCACGAAGGCCACCAGATTGCCCGCTGGTACAGCGAAAGGGGCTATACAGCTGCGGTCTTGAAATACCGTTTACCAGAAGAGGACTTGCTTACTGATTCTTGGGAAGTGCCACTGATGGACGCTGAGGAAGGATTGCGATTTTTGAGAAAAAATGCTTCCAAATGGGGCTACGACGAAGATAAAATTGGTGTACTGGGATTTTCTGCCGGTGGCCATTTAGCATCGTCAGTCTCCGTCCATAATCATCAGACCGAGGGAAAAACACCTAGCTCCAAACCCGATTTCAGTATATTGGTTTACCCTGTCATCAGCATGGACACCACCATCACGCACCAAGGATCCAGGCATAATCTCCTAGGAGAAAAACTGGATACCGACTGGGAAGAATATTTTTCAAACGAAACACAAGTAAATGCAGAGACGCCGCCTGCTTTCTTGGTTCATTCATGGGATGATGGAGCTGTGCCTGCGGAAAACTCAATTCGATACGCCAAAGCACTCCATCAGCTTGGCATTCCGGTAGAACTCCATCTCTTCCAAAAAGGCGGCCATGGATACGGCAGCGGAAATTTTGAACAGCACGGCAACGCAGCTACTTGGCTGGAACTTAGCGACCGGTGGATCAGTGATCTATTTCAGAAAAGACAGTAACTATTGCCTATCTCTATCGCCAGTAGTAAGAAATATAACCGAATATTTCCCTGCTGGTAAACTAAACCGCTTTTAGATGGAGCCTGCCCTCTTTACCTAGCCTATTTTTGCATAAAGAAGGTTTTTATAAAAAAAACCGTATATTTTTTCTATAAAATAATTTCTAAATATTGGGCACTTTAGGCAGCAATCCTTATATTGCAACAGAAGATTTACGATGTACCACTCCTACATCATTAGCTTCTACTGATTGGCCCATCGGCCAGCTTTTCCGATAGTTTCGCGAAAAGAGTTGTTAACCCTAAGCATAAGATTAATTGCCCGTTTGTACCCCAGGCTTTTTCCCAAAAATGGCCTGTTGTTTACAACAATTAAACCCTTAGTATTAACCAACTCGATAGCGTTATGACATTAGTAGCTGAAGGACTTCTTTTACAAATCGACAGTAAGTCCAGAATCCCCAAATACCAACAAATCGTAGATTCCATTATCAAGAACATTGAAAACGGCTATCTCAAAGTAGGAGAAAAGCTACCTTCCATCAATGATATTTCAGAAGAATATTACCTCAGCAGAGATACGGTTGTGAGGGCTTATAATCTTTTAAGGGAAAAGAAAATCATCACCTCGGTAGTCTCCAAAGGATTCTATGTAAACAAAGCGGTAAACAGTTCCAATAGCAGAATACTTTTTATCCTCAATAAATTGAGCAACTACAAGCTGGAGATTTACAACACTTTTGTAAACAGCATGGGCTCAGACAATCAAGTTGATCTTAGGGTTTACCACTGTGACCCGCAGTTGCTGATCAATATTTTGGAAGAAAATATGGGGGCCTATGACAACTTTGTCATCATGCCTCATTTTAAGGATCAAAAAGCAGCCCACACCAATTATGATAAAGAAGTGATCTCGTGCCTGAAGAAAATCCCTAAGGGCAGGTTGGTGATCATGGACAACTATTTGCCTGAAATGGGTGATAATATCGCCTGTATTTACCAGGATTTCAAAATGGATATCTACAGGGCATTGGAAGAGGCCAAAGACCAGCTGAAAAAATATGAGAAGCTTATCCTCGCCTTTCCGAACAACCCCATTTATCCTTATCCCAAGGAAATCAAACAGGGGTTTCTGAACTTTTGCAATACACACCATTTTGATGCAGAGGTACTGGATAAAATTTATCCTGATATGGAACTCCAGAAAAAGGACGCCTATATTGTCATCGATGAAAATGACCTGGTAAGTCTCGTGAAGCAAACGCGGGATATGCAGTATCAGATCGGAAAAGACATTGGGGTGGTTTCCTATAATGATACACCGCTTAAAGAGCTCTTTGATATTACCGTTATTAGCACTGACTTTGAGCTTATGGGCGAATCAGCTGCTTATATGATCAAGAAACACAAACAGGAGGTCGTACCTAATATCTTTAGTTTTATTGACAGAGGATCGCTGTAGGAGGATGCCCAGCGGTCAGTGGAAAAGTATTCAGTGACAGGTATTCGCTATATGCATGTAGAAATCAATTGGATATTAAAGTCTGCCAGCAGTCGCCGTTTACCAGTCGCTAGTACCCGCCCAGCATACTACCTAACTCTGGTCAAATGCTTTAAGCTAAAGGAAGAATTAAACACAGATTAATGATTTCCGGGGACAGGGTAAGGTTTCCATTCATTTGGTAGGTCGTCACGACACAAAGTGTTTTGTAGGCGGATTCCAAGGTCCATGGAAAACAAACAGCTTTGGGTCTTAGAGCCTTGGTGGCTTATTATTAATCCACTATTAAAATAGTGAAGGTTAAATGTATTCACACCAATCGTATTATATGCTCCTCTGTGCTTAACGTCAAATCATGTCCGAAAAAATAACTTCAGTTGGTGGTGTTGATTTTAAAACTCAATGCTAGCGGTTCCGCAGCCCAGCTGTCGGAACAACAGGGACAGGGTAAGGTTTCCATTCATTTAATATATTGACGCGAAGTGCTTTATAGGAGGATTCCAAGGTCCATGGAAAACAAACAGCTTTGGGCCTTAGAGCCTTGGTGGCTTATTATTAATCCACTATTAAAATAGTGAAGGTTAAATGTATTCACACCAATCGTATTATATGCTCCTCTGTGCTTAACGTCAAATCATGTCCGAAAAAATACCTTCAGTTGGTGGTGTTGAGTTTAAAACTCAATGCTAGCGGTTCCGCAGCCCAGCTGTCGGAACAACAGGGACAGGGTAAGGTTTCCATTCATTTGGTAGGTCGTCACGACACGAAGTGTTTTGTAGGCGGATTCCAAGATTCATGGAAAACAAACAGCTTTGGGCCTTAGAGCCTTGGTGGCAAAAAGAATCAGCGAATACCTTCTCCTTCGGCGTCATCAGCGTGCCATCAAAATGATTCCGCAGCCCCCATAATCAGCCTACAGTTTGCTGTATAGAGCCCCTCCGGCTGTCCACCTGAAACTTGAAAGCCTTCCAGCTTTCCAACCGACTTTTAATCCCTCAAATTCAGTCCAATTTCCTTAGGCTTTTTCCTTTGTTGTGGTCTAAAGAGACGTGCTTGGGAGAGCCTATTACTTGCGAACCGTAGATACCTGAATGTCCACTGAACAGATATGCAACGACACAGGCCAACCCCACGTATACACCAGATTCAGCACCAAAAAGCTCAATCCCCATCAAGGTACAAGATAGCGGTGTATTGGTAGCGCCGGAGAAAACCGCCACGAAGCCCATTCCGGCCATAAGGGCCATGGGAAGTGGTATTGCTCCTGAAAGCATATTCCCCAGCGTGGCGCCAATGTAAAAAAGCGGAGTCACCTCGCCACCTTTAAATCCCGCCCCCAAGGTCAATGAGGTAAAACCTATTTTGGCAAGAAAATCATACCAAGGCAAAGGTGCGTTAAACGCCTCTTCGATGGTAGGCACCCCCAAACCAATATACTTCGTAGTCCCGATCAAAAACACCACAATGGCTACAATTGCCCCACCAATAACTGGCCTAAGTGGTGGATACTTCACCGTTGTTTTAAATAGTTCTCCGAAAAACTGGGTTGCCTTGGAAAACAACCTCGCGGCCAGTCCAAAACAAAGCCCTGCAGGAATGATCCAAAGTACCTTTACCAAGGTCAATTCAGGAATAAAGGGAATTTCGTAAGGAGTATGATGGGCATGCCAATAATCAGCACAGGCATAATCCGCGATATATGCCCCAAGAAATGCTGGCAAGATCGCTTCATAGCGCACCCTACCCACGATCAACCACTCCAAGGCAAAAATTGCTCCTGCCAAGGGTGTTCCGAAAACCGATGCAAAACCAGCGGCCACTCCTAGTGTAATGATCGCCTTCCTATCAATTGGCCCAAGCTTAAACCATTTGGTAAACCGGTCAGCAATGGCGCCCCCCATCTGCACCGCAGTACCCTCTCGCCCCGCAGAACCGCCAAAGAGGTGCGTGGCGATTGTTCCAAAAACCACCAATGGAGCCATCCGCAGCGGTATTGGTGCCAGTGGGTTATAAAATTCCTCCAAAAGCTGGTTATTACCCTTTACGACAGATTGTCCATATCTATAATAAATCCAGCCAATCAAAAAACCTCCCACGGGAAGCAGGGCTATCATATACAGATGATCTTCCCTGAAATTGGTGGCCCATTCAAGACCAAATAAAAAGAAAGCAGAAGCTGTCCCCACCAAAAGCCCGATAACAACAGCCAATACGAGCCATTTAAAGGTGTACAATACGCTGGGAACAAATTCAGAATGTACGAATCTTCTAAAATGAATTAAGTTACGCGCCTTCTCCAACATAGGTATAGCAATTATTTATCCAGTAGTAAACAAGTTGAAGCAGGAGTCATCAGCGCTGAAAAAATCAGGGCGGTTAAAGGTGGTACCCCATCACCTAGGACAAATATATGCTTTTTCTTAACTTATTCCGAAAGTTCGAGTTATTGTATAAAAAGCTATGATGAAAAACATACTGATCACCGGAGGGTCTGGTCTGATAGGACAGGCACTTACCGAAACGCTTGAAGCAAAAGGCTATACAGTGGCCTGGCTGAGCCGTACACCGGAAAAACAATCGCAAAAGAGTTTTGCCTGGGACATCAAGAATCAATCACTGGACACCAAGTCCCTCGAATGGGCCGACGCCATCATTCACCTGGCCGGGGCAGGTGTGGCTGAAAAAAGATGGACTCCCTCACGCAAAAAGCTGATTCTGGAAAGCCGAACCCAATCTTCCAAATTACTTTTTGATCAGGTTAGACTGCTAGAAAACAAGCCCCATACGTTCATATCAGCCAGTGGAGCCAATTATTATGGACTGGACAATGGCGAAGAATGGCTCAATGAGAAAAGCAGCATGGGTGATGATTTCCTTTCGATGGTGGTCGATAAATGGGAAAAATCAATCTTCCAATTCGAAAGCCTAGGCATCAGGACTGTAGCCTTGCGTACTGGCGTGGTACTGTCAAAAAACGGCGGTGCTTTGGCCCAAATGCTCCAGCCTCCAGTCGCAGCACCCTTAGGAAGCGGAGACCAATACATGAGCTGGATTCATCTCCAAGACTTGGTCCAGATGTACATTTATGCCCTAGAAGCCACAAACATCACTGGAAGCTATAATGCCGTAGCTCCACAACCGGTCACCAATCGTGAACTCACCAAAAAGGCTGCCGCTGCCAAAGGAAAACCGTTTATCAATATTCCCGTACCAGGTTTTTTACTTAATTTTGCCCTGGGCGAAATGGCCGGTATGATCCTTGGGGGCAATAAAATTTCTCCTGACAAAATTATTAGTGGTGGGTATCAGTTCCGGTATGCGACCATTGAACATGCATTAAATGATCTCTTCAAAAATTAAAGTACTGCCTTCCCCCTTCCAATAAGGAACCACAAAATACTCCCTACCAACGGAAGCAATACCACGATAAGTACCCAAATCACCTTATCTGTATCGGTGTGAAATTTGCTCCTAACCACGTCTACAATGGTCAATATGTAAACAATAGTCCCAATGATACCTAACTTTCCCATAATACGTACTGATTTCCGATGGATAAAAAATACTACCCGATCAGTTTATTTTACCTTCAGCATTAATTTACTTAATTTTTTCAAGAAATATTGTGCAGCTTTGGATAATGATATAATAAAATCCGTTAAACGAAATAAGATGTTGAAAAGAATATTATCACTTATTCTCTTTCTGGCGGCTTTTCAGGGTTTTTCCCAAGAGAAAGTCCCGCTAGAGTACTATCTAAAACCCGGCTATTCCTACAATCCAGACATCCCGACTCCCGCATCAGTACTGGGCTATAATATCGGGGAATGGCACGTAAGCTATGACCAAGTGCATATGTACATGAAAGCACTTGCTGAAGCTTCCGACCGCGTAAAACTAGAAATCACAGGCCGTTCATATGAGCAAAGGCCGCTAATGATGCTAACCATCAGTCATCCTGATAACCTGAACAAACTTAATGCATTAAAATTTCAACGATCCCAACTCAGGAATCCCGTTGAGTCCAGGGATGTGGATACCGAAAACATACCCGCAGTAGTCTATATGGGCTATTCTGTCCATGGCAATGAGGCCAGTGGTGTCAATGCTTCCCTTTTGGCTGCTTATCATTTTGCAGCGGCCAATGAAGTCGAGGAAGACCTCAAAAATATCGTCATCATCATGGAGCCCGGCATTAACCCTGATGGCATCAACCGCTTCGCCAGTTGGGTAAACAGCAACCGCAGCATCCATATGAACGGCGATCCCAACAACCGCGAGCTAAACGAAGCCTGGCCGCGAGGGCGTACCAATCACTACTGGTTTGACCTGAACCGTGACTGGCTACCTGTGCAGCACCCTGAATCCAGAAGCAGGATCACCCAAATCCAAGAATGGAAACCAAACATGGTATTGGACTTTCACGAAATGGGCACGAATAGCACTTTTTTCTTCCAACCAGGCATTCCCAGTAGAAACCACCCGCTTACCCCGACAAAGAATTTTGAGCTGACAGAAAAAATCGCTCAATACCACGCCAAATACCTGGATGAAATCGGCTCGCTTTATTTTACCCAGGAAAGCTATGATGACTTTTACTACGGAAAAGGTTCCACGTACCCAGATGTCCAGGGACAAATAGGAATCCTCTTTGAACAGGCTTCTTCCCGTGGACACCTCCAAGAAAGTGTAAATGGTCCACTGAGCTTTGCTTTCACCATTCGCAATCAGTTTACGGCTTCACTTTCCTCTTTCGAAGCAGCTATTGCGATGCGAACTGAGCTGAACAATTACATGAGGGATTTTTACATTGACGCCAAGTCTGATGCAGATGCTGACGCGAACAAAGCCTACATCTTTGGTGTGGCCAAGGACAATGGAAGAACCTTCCACCTGGCTGACATGATCCTCCAACACCAAATCAAACTGTACAGTCTAAAAGAAGATATCACCGTAAATGGAACTGACTTCAAAGCAAACAAAGCGTATATCGTGCCACTGGACCAGCCTCAGTATCGCTTGGTAAAGGGGATGTTTGAAACCCGGACAGATTTTCAGGACAGCTTATTTTATGACGTATCCGCATGGACATTACCCATGGCTTTTGACATGCAATTTATGGCCGTGAATAGTCGTATCTTAAACTTGGCCAATGTAGAGGAAGTAAAAAAAGGCCTTATGCTGCCTGAAGGCAATGTGGCAGGAGCTGCAGGTGCTTATGGCTATGCCTTTGAATGGGGAGAATATTATGCTCCAAAAGCAGCTTACCACTTAATGGATAAGGGTTATAACCTCCGTGTATCCCATGAGCCATTTGAAGTAAGCGGCGAACTTCAATTTGACAGAGGAACCATTTTGGTAGACAAAGGCCGATCAGGCGCCTCTGACCAGGCATTTTTCGAAGACCTTCAGGCGATGGCCAAGGAAACCGGAATCACCATCCATGCCATCAATACCGGCTATACAGGAGGGATCAACATGGGCTCTCCAAGCATCGATGTACTGAAAAAACCCGAGGTAGCCCTTCTAGTGGAGGGAGGAGTTTCCAGTTATGAAGCTGGAGAAATTTGGCATCTGCTGGATCAGCGGTTAGAAATGCCTATCACCCTACTACCATTGGACATGGTTTCCCGTGCTGACCTAAACCGATACAATGTCATCGTAATGCCTAACGGCAGTTACCATTCGCTGGACAACTCCGCTACAGAATCCCTTCAGCGATGGGTAAGTGATGGAGGAACGATTATCGCCAGAGGACGCGCCCTCAATTGGCTGGATGATCATAAACTGGGTGAGTTTTCATTCAAAGACGAAACGGAAAAAGACAGTACCATCCAAAAAAGCTATGCCAAGCTATCCAACGACTATGGCTCTAAAGTCACTGGAGGAGCGATCTTTAACGTTAAACTAGACCTTACGCACCCTTTAGGATACGGATATGAAAACGAAGAGCTCTATACCTTCCGAAACAGTAACCAATTTCTATTGCCATCCAAAAACCCATATGCCAACCCGCTGATTTACACAGACGAACCATTGGCAAGTGGCTATGTTTATCCCTTTAACTTAGAACAAATAAAAAACACGGCCATGATCCGGATATCCTCCAAAGGCAGGGGGAAAATCATAGGTTTTGTCGACAATCCAAATTTCAGGGCCTTCTGGTTTGGCACCAATAAACTATTTTACAATAGTATCTTCTTTGGCCAAACGATCAGCAACAGCTCTGCCCGACAGTAGCTATCCCAATGCCCAAAAGCCAGCTTTTCTTGCTCAAAGATCAGCTGGCTTTTTTATGGCCGGTGGAATATGTCATTTAGCATCTTCCTTAAGGCATCAAGCGGATATGGCTTGATGATATAAGCTTGAATCCCCGACGCTCTCAAAAACTCCATATCAAGTTCCTCTTCCGCCACGGCAGTATGGGCAATGATGGGAATATCCATTTTCTCTTTGATCTTCCTGGCCAATTCATACCCACTAAAGGCGGGCATATTCAGGTCCATCAAGACAAGGTCAATTTTTTCCCTAAGAACTATAGAAACCACATCATCCGTATCGGTTGCTTTGAAGCACTTATATCCAAGGCTCGCGACCAACCGGTCTGCCACCATGAGGTTAATCTCATTATCGTCCACCACCAAAATATTACGGTCGAAGCTTGCCGGAGAAAGGCCAGGCGTTTCATCCGCCATGTCCTCACCCATCTCCATCTCAAGCTCAAAGGAAAACACAGAGCCTTTTCCTTCTTCACTCTCCAACACTATCTTGGAGCTCATTTCAAGCAGTAATTTTTCTACTACAAATAGTCCAATCCCCACCCCGTGAAGATCAAAGGGATTTTGGGATGACTCCTCATTGTCTATTCGGTCCATGAAGTTAAACATCCGCTGCTGCTTCTCCTTGGATATCCCCACCCCCTGATCAGACACTTCAAACATCAACTTGCAGGTTTTAGCATCAGTAATGAATCGCTTAGCGCCAATCACCACCTCATGATCTCCTGAATATTTGATACCATTGACGATCAAGTTGAGTAATATTTGCGTTAACTTTTGACGTTCTCCTTTCACCCATAATTCTCCTTCCCAATTCAACTTGAGTTTTAACTCCACGTGGTGCTGATCAGCGAAATAAACCGAAGAATCTACGATGCCCGATAATATTTCGGTGAGGTCAAAATGTGACCTATTGATTTGGGGAGGACTTTTCTTCCCCTGCTCAAAACTCATCATATGAAGGATATTATTTACGAGAAGCAGCAGGTAATCCCCAGAGTGTTTGATGGCCTTTATTTGCTGTGGTGCCACATTACCTATATCCATTACAGAGGTAAGCCCAGTGATCGCATATATGGGCGTTCGAAGCTCATGTGACACGACCGAAAAGAACTTAGATTTGTCCCGGTTGACATCTTCCAAAAGCTTGTTTTGAGCTAACAGGCTTGCGTTCAAGGCCGTTTGTATCCTTCTATTTCTAGTCGTGAGATAAAAGTAAATCGCAGCCAAAGACAATATAAGTAGCACAAAAGCTATAAAAACGCGCCTTTCAAAAGTCAATTCCCGATTTTTCAGCTGCGCCAATTCCAATCCTTGTTCCAACTCGGAAAGCGCTTTTAGGTACACTGGAATTTCATTGGTCCTATTCATAATACCCTTCCATTTCATCCCGAGATGAAAGTTATATTCCCTCAAATATTTTTCCACCGCTTCCAGATTCCCTGTATTCAAGTAATAATTCAAGTACTCCTGATCAATTCTTGCCAGCTTTTCGTAGTCCTCAAATGGCTCAAAAAATGCCTTGGCTTCATCAAGGTACTTCAGTGCCAAGTCAAAATTCCTCCCGGTTTTAATATAACATTTCGCTAGCTCAATTTTAATGACAAATGCCTCTGTCTTCACACGGTATGCTAACATTTCATCACTTGGGGCCACTTTCTTAAAATACTCCACCTTCTCCAAAAAAAGTTCACCATAAACAATTCCTTGCTCATAATTCTTCGTATCATAACTATAATATAGAGCCAGCTCCATAAGCGGAATGAGCTCCTTGGATTTTAAACCCTGCTGATGGACGATGGTCATACAAAAATCGATTTCACTTTTGAGCTTATCGTATTGCCCCAGGTTTCTATAAACGGTGACCAGTTCCTTTGCCAATTCCAAGTATAGCCCCCAATCTTCTATTTGCTTGGCCTGCTTCATCCCAGACAAAAAATATTTCTCACTTTCTTGATAATCAAAAATGGACCGATAGTAAATGCCCAAATACCTAGAAGCCTTTACCCTATCCTTTGGTGCTTGAATCTGATCATAAAACCGTTCCAATTCAAGAATATATTTAAAATCCATAGAGTCACGTATACCTCGATCTATGTACCTATCAGACGCCTCTAAAACCAGCTTTAGTCGAGTAGTATCCATGGCTCCCTGGCATGCCGCTCTTGGTGTGTGCACACTAAAAATAAGGCATGTTCCCATCACAATTTTTATCAGTAAATTCCTATCTCCCATAGTTTCACCATATATTAGTAGTAATATGCCTAAATCTTACTAAAAACACCACCTTTAATTCAATTATTAAAATTCACATGGAGCTGACAGATTGTCCTATTTAAAGCCCAAAATCGCAAAAAAGCAACGGTAATCCTTTTCCATTTTGGTGATAAAAGCGTAAATTGCAGGATTATTGCGCTAGCCTCATCATGATTCAAAAGCTATTTCCATTAGATAAAAATTATATCCTCAGACAGGCCCAATCTGTACTGAAAGAAGAGCTGATGGAAACCATGGTAGTAGAACTGAAAAATTCATATACCCTACTTTACAATCCACTGGGACTGGTAGATAATACCTACCAGCAAATTATCGAAACCGATACTTTTCCAAAAGATCGTATCAAGGTAATCTACGAACAACTAAGTGGAATTTATCGCTTTAAGTATGGCTCTAACCAACTTGAGTTTCTATTTGATGGCCGTAGCCACCTTGAAAAGTACAAAGAAGACTGGCAAGCCCAGTTTACCAACTGGCTTAGGGAGTTGGGTACACATGAATCGTATGTAAAAACCATGCTTAGGATGACGGTGCTTTTCGATACCGAAAGCAGGGCTGAATTCGCAGAAAACCGCTGTAAAGGCTTTGTTAACGAGTTTTTTAAGCTAAAGATCGTCAAAAGGAAAGGTGAATTGAAGCTAAAAGTCGCTTAATTCCCTCCCCCTATTTCACCAATCACTGTTTTATTTCGAAACCATCGAGTTTTAGGTCATATCCTTCATTCAAAAGCAATAGATCAGTCACTTTAGCTTTTGGAGGACCCTTTGCCAGCCACTCTTCCATAAGCCTAATCTGTTCCTCACTTCCCTGGATAACTGTCAGTACTGATCCGTCGGATTCATTTTTCACCCAGCCTTTTACCCCTAATCCCTGTGCTTTTTCTTGAGTACTTTTTCTAAAAAACACCCCCTGCACTTCACCTAGTATTTTGTACTTTTTGTTCATTTTTGGTAAAAATTAATGCAGCGACAAATTAAGCAAAGATCAAATTCTTTAAAACCTCTTTTACATTCTCGGACAATTATTTGTAAATTAAGAGTGTTAACAATTGATTTCAATGAGGAACATATCACCCTCTACAGTAACTGTTTTTCCAGGTTTTATATAAAAATCAAACTTTCTCCAAACTACTCACCAAGCTATCATGTTATCACTTCTATATGAAAGGATTTAGATTTACTAAATACACCCCTCAAAAAGCACCAAACAAAAGTACTTTCGAGAACCTGTTGGAAGCATTTCTTCAGTTGGTCACCATGACTGGTGGAGATGTGGGAGAAGCGTTGAGCTGGCTAACCAACCTCGACAACCGTTATGGGATTACTAATCCCCAATATGGGATAGGTGATTTTATCGATGATCTTAAGGACAAAGGCTATCTGACGGAAGAAAATCAAAAAGGAGAAATCAACATCACCAGCAAATCAGAACAGAAGATCCGTAAAAGTGCCTTAGAAGAGATTTTTGGCAAGCTGAAAAGGGGCAAAGGAGGCCAACACCGAACGACACACACTGGTCAAGGAGACGAAAAGGGCAGTGACCGCAGACCGTTTGAGTTTGGGGACAACCTGGAACAAATCGCCTTGACCGATTCCCTCCGCAATGCCCAGATTAATCATGGCTTTGGCGGTGATTTCCTGCTCACCGAAGATGACCTGGAAGTTACTGAAAACGAATATCGCACCCAGACCAGCACGGTACTGATGATCGATATTTCCCACTCCATGATCCTTTATGGCGAAGACCGTATCACACCAGCTAAAAAGGTGGCCATGGCACTCGCCGAACTCATCAAAACCCGCTACCCCAAAGACACCCTTGACGTCCTCGTTTTTGGTAATGATGCTTGGCAAATTGAAATCAAGGATCTTCCCTACCTCCAGGTGGGTCCTTACCACACCAACACAGTGGCGGGCCTTCAGTTGGCCATGGACCTGTTGAGAAGGCGAAAAAATCCCAATAAGCAGATCTTTATGATTACCGATGGTAAGCCTACCTGCCTGAAAGTGGGGATCAAATATTACAAAAACAGCTTTGGCATCGACAGCAAAATCCTGAACGAAACGCTGAAACTTGCCGCCCAATGCCGAAAGATAAACATCCCAGTCACTACCTTTATGATTGCTTCCGATCCTTATTTGAAAGAGTTTGTGCAGGAATTCACCAAAGTCAACAATGGAAATGCTTATTATAGCGGCCTTAAAGGTTTGGGACATCTTATTTTTGAAGACTACAGAAAAAACAGAACAAAACGCTTTTAAGCATGACATACCAGCAATTGAAGAGCAAAGATTTATTAAAGATAAAAACACTCGGCAAGTTAAAGGCCAGTGGCTATCAGCCTAAATCCATTAAAGAAGAACTTCGCCAAAACCTGATCCTAAAAATCAAAGCCAAGGAAAATGTTTTTGCGGGCATCTGGGGCTATGAGGATACCGTGATACCGGACATTGAACGGGCCATTCTCTCGCGGCATAATATCAACTTCCTTGGACTAAGAGGGCAGGCAAAAACGAGAATCGCACGACAAATGACAGCGCTCCTGGATGAATATGTTCCCGTCATTGATGGCGCTGAGCTCAATGACGATCCTTTGCAGCCGCTGACCAGTTATGCAAGGGAGCTGATTGACGATAAAGGAGACGAGACCCCTGTCAGCTGGTGGCACAGAAGCGAACGGTACACAGAGAAGCTGGCCACGCCCGATGTCTCGGTAGCCGATCTCATCGGTGACGTGGACCCTATCAAAGCCGCCACTATGAAACTCTCCTATAACGATGAGCGAGTCATCCATTATGGCCTGGTGCCTCGCTCACACCGCTCCATCTTTGTGATCAACGAACTGCCTGACTTGCAGGCTAGGATCCAAGTGGCCTTGTTTAACATCCTGCAGGAGGGCGATATCCAGATCCGTGGCTTTAAACTCAGGCTGCCCTTGGATATCCAATTTGTCTTCACTGCCAATCCTGAAGATTATACCAACCGGGGCAGCATTGTCACGCCACTAAAAGACCGTATCGAATCCCAGATCATCACCCACTACCCCAAAAACATCGAAACCGGCAAAAAGATCACTGCACAAGAGGCCAAGACCAGTGGAAAGCCAATGGATAAAATCCATGTGCCGGAACTAATGAAAAACCTGATAGAGCAAGTGGCTGTAGAAGCTCGCACGAGCGAGTATGTGGACGAAAAAAGTGGCGTATCAGCCAGACTCACCATCTCTGCTTACGAAAACTTACTATCTGCTGCAGAACGCAGGATTTACCTAAACGATGAAAACGAAACAGTCACGCGTATAGCAGACTTAATCGGGATCATCCCTGCCATTACAGGGAAAGTGGAATTGGTGTATGAAGGAGAACAGGAAGGTGCTGGACTAGTAGCCTATAACCTTATAGGAAAAGCCATCAGGACGTTATTTGCACAGCATTTCCCCACTCCTGAGCAGAAGAAAAAAGACAAAGAAGGCAATCCCTATGTCTTGCCACTTTCTTGGTTTGGAGAGGGCAACCACATCGACATACTAGCTTCCCAAAGTGATAAGGAGTATAAAAAAGCCCTGCACGAAGTCCCTGGACTCGAAACAGTCACCACGGACTTCGTTAAGCAACTGCCTGAAAAAGAAAAGGAATTTTACATGGAATTTGCCCTACATGGCCTTGCCGAATACAGCCAGCTCAGTAAAAAACTGCTGGACACAGGCATACAATTCAAAGATCTCTTCAGTAGCATGTTTGACATGGAAGCTCCTGATGAAGACGATTTTGATGAAGGTAGCTTAAACTGATATATCAAGGACTGCCTCCCAACCCCCGTCACGATGATTCCGATCGAGCGATCAGTAGCATTCGGGGCCTATAATAGCTGCATTTCGATCCATTGTGCAGCACCGGTTCAGGAGGCAGTCTCCATTATATTCATTGTTAATAATTTCCAACATTTAACCCACCCAAAAAATGAAAATCGGCATCTTAGGACTTGGGGGAGTAGGAGGATTCATTGGTGCAAAACTGGCCCATGCCTACAAGGAGGATCCTGCCGTCGAGATTATCTTCATTTGCAGAGGAGCTACCCAAGAAGAAATTTCAGTAAATGGCATCACGCTACACACCGAAAACCAACACATCCATACTAATCCAGACCTTATAAGTGATAACCCCAGTGTAATTGGGGAGCTGGACCTGTTGATCATTGCCACCAAGGCATATTCCCTCCCCTCCGTGGTTCGGGGATTTAAAGACTGCATTACCCCCAAAACGGTCATCATACCTTTACAAAACGGAATCAATGCAGCTGAATCCGTGCTTGATCAATTTTCAACCCCACCTCCCACTGTTTTGGAGGGCTGTATTTACATTGCTTCCAATATCGAAAAACTTGGTATCATTCACCATGTCGGCGGCCCCGGAAAGGTGCTTTTTGGAAAAAGCGGAGGGCAAGATTATCAATGGATAGCTGTTATCCTCCAAAAAGCAGGGATAAACGCCACTTATACTCCGGAAATCAAAAAAGATCTCTGGAAAAAATTCCTTTTTGTTTCTCCTTTGGCTGCCATCACCACCGCCTATGATGTGACTTTTGGAGAGGTGGCAGCAAGGGAAGAAATGGTGAAGCAATTGAAAAAGCTCATGCAGGAAGTTCAAGCGGTCGCCAATGCCCAAATCTTCACTTTGGAAGACGACGACGTAGAAGAAGCACTTAACATGCTGTCCAATTTCCCATACGGTGCCAAATCTTCCCTACAGCTTGACGTGGAGCATCAAGCTCCTCAAACCGAAAAAGCCACCTTTATAGATTTTGTGATCGCACAAGGCAAGAAAAACCATGTCGACACAGAAGCCTATCAGGCAATGGACAAATTAATTGCCGGGAAAATCTCCTAACCTACCTCCACCATAATTAGCTTTAAAAGCCAGGGCAGTAAGAATTTGGTTTTTAATACACTTCAATTTTTGTGCAGTTTGATTATCTTTAATAATTAGACAATCACAAACCACGCAATCTATGTTAAAAAAAATCCTTTTGGCACTACTGGCCGTGTTTATCATTATACAGTTTTTCCGGCCCGAAAAGAACACTACCAATGCCCAGCCAGCACCATTGACTGGTGATTATGTAATCACTGATGAGGTGGCATCCATCCTCGAAAAAGCCTGTAATGACTGTCACAGCAACAGCACAGATTATCCCTGGTATGCCAACTTCCAACCGGTAGCCTGGTGGCTGAATGGCCACATCAAAGATGGAAAGCGCCATCTGAACTTTGATGACTTCACCAAAGCACCTATCGCCCGTCAAAATCACAAACTGGAGGAAATCATCGAGATGATTGAGGAAGGAGAAATGCCACTTAACTCATACACCTCACTGGGCATGCACCCTGAAGCCAATCTTACTGAAGTGGAAAAAACCACCTTGATCGACTGGGCAAAATCACAAATGACCATGCTAAAAGAAAAGTATCCTGCAGATAGCCTTGTCATGAAGAGAAGACATTAAATAAAAATGGGGCGAGGTTGAAGAAAACCCGCCCTTTTTTAGCCCCTACCTGATTTGCTGAAAATCAGTTTATTAGCCACTGGACGCTGAAAAAGTTACTTTTTCTTCAATAGATCCATATACAAAGCCTCCACTTTGGCCCGCGCCCAAGGGGTACGGCGAAGGAATTTCAGGCTACTCTTAATACTGGGATTGGATATAAAGCAGTTGATCGGCACTCTATCGGCCAGGTTTTCCCAGCCATAATATTTGACCAACACGGTTACGATCTGTTCTAGCTTCACCCCATGCATGGGGTTATTGGGTTGTTCTTCCATAGAATCGAAATAATTTCTAATTTATAAAGATACTTGAATTACCTTTGAGGCATGACACTTTCCAGCTTAAATAAACAAACCATCCTTCAAAACCTGGGCATTTCATCCCTCAACGAAATGCAGCAAGAAACCCTTGAAGCTTCTAAAAGGCATGCGAACCTCATGCTCATCGCTCCTACGGGGAGCGGAAAAACACTCGCCTACCTGCTCAGCTTACTGGAAAAACTGGAAGAAAAAGCTGGCGTCCAAGCCTTGATCCTAGCCCCCACCAGAGAGCTGGTCATTCAGATAGAAAGTGTCCTAAAACAGATGAAACTACCCATCAAGGTAAATGCATGCTATGGTGGGCATTTGTTCAGTATCGAGCGGAAGAACTTCTCTGTGCCTCCGAGTATTTTAGTGGGTACGCCCGGCAGAATTAAGGATCATCTGGAGCGTGGCACCTTTTCTCCTGATTCCATCCGTCATCTTGTTTTTGATGAGTTTGACAAGTCACTCGAAATGGGATTTTCCGGACAAATGAAGTACATCACTGGACAACTTTTTCAGGTTACGGACAAAGTTTTGGTATCTGCCACCAGCTCCATCGAACTTCCCTATTACCTGGATTTTGACGACCATTTTACACTGGAAACCCAGCAAACGGCTTCCACAGCCCTCAGGGTCAACAAAATTGTCACTCCCAAAGAAGGTAAACCGGAGGGATTGCTCACCCTTATCAAAAGCCTGGGTAAAGACCAAAACGTCATCGCCTTTGCCAACCATCGGGATGCCTGTGACCGAATCGGTGAATTCCTTGATCAGCACGAAGTGGTCTTTTCCCTCTTTCATGGTGGACTGGAACAAGATGAGCGCGAATCCCAGCTGACCAAATTCAGGAACGGAAGTACACAAGTGCTGATCGCTACCGATATCGCAGCACGGGGAATAGACATCCCTGAATTGGACTATGTGGTGCATTTCCAACTCCCTCCCCAGGAAACCACCTATCTACACAGAAACGGTCGAACTGCCAGAATGAAAGCCTCCGGCACTTGTATCTTGCTTATGACCGAAAAGGATTACCTTCCGAACTACCTCCAAGAAGAACCGGAAGAATTTATCCCCTCACCAAAAAATCATGCGTTAGTCCCGTCATTTGCCACTCTGCATATCAACAAGGGCAAGAAAGACAAAGTCAACAAAATCGACCTGGTAGGATTTTTCCTACAATTTGACTTTATGGAAAAAGAAGACCTCGGGCTCATTGAAGTAAAGGATTTTTTCTCTTATGTCGCTGTGAAAAGGGAAAAATACAAGCAGGTCATAGAGGCCTCTCAAAAGTTACGCATCAAAAGAAAAGCCATCAAAGTAAACCTCGCCAAATAAACAACCGTCTCGCCCAAATAGCGAGACGGTCTGTGATTATTCGGCCTCTGAAACCATTGCTGTTTCCTTCTTTAAAATAACGGGCTCTTGGAGCTTGTTGACCAAAAACTCCATGAATGCCTTTAGCCCTTGATAGTCTGAAGCACGCACAATTTCACTATTGATCTCAAACTTCACATTGATCCTAAGCAAGTTATCGACCTTACTCTCTCGCGGAAAATACATGAATTTGGCCAAGCCACCTGGCATCGAAATGGCCAATTGCTCCGGAAAATCGTCCAAAACATAACCCTCCGGCACATGAATGGTGGCGATATAATTATCGGATAACAGGTACTTAAAATCCACGGGAAAATTCCGCTCATCCACTTTGAATGGGTTTTCCTTATGTCGTGCGACCATAATGGGATTTATCAATAACATTTCAGTAGAAGTGTCGAAAGGACTGCACACAGCAAATTTACTTTCAACTTTCAGGTACTTATCCACGCTTTTTTCCGCATTAAAATCAATCACTTTGGCATTTTCTTTTAACTCAAACCACTGCTCAGGATCCTCTAAGGCCAAACCTTCATGTTCTTGCAAAAAATCGACCGCATCATAGTCCAAATACCGCACAGCATGGTCATAATGTACCGAATCTTCATTAAAGGTGATGTCGACCATCTGCTTGATGCCTGATTTGTGATCAAGGGACACATTGATCAGGCCACTATCTTTTTCCATCACCAAAAAGCCCCCCTTCACATGACTGTTTAACGGTAAATAACCAAAAGGCATATGCTCGTCGGAAGTATCGGCATAAACTGGTTCCCCATCAATGATCACCTGAATGATCAGTCGGTTAAACTGGGTGACAAAGGGAAATTGAACCAGGAATGAACGCCCATTCCCCTTGGTACTGATCAGCAACGGGTCTGCCTGGATTCCATGCGCCCGCAACATGGCCATAAAAAGTAAGTTTAAATCCGTCTCACTACCCATCTTTCCATCTATCAGTCGCTTGCCAGACTGGCTCGGAATAAATCCTCTTTCATCATTTAGTCTATAGTTCTCTTTAATGTACTTGTAAATATTGGTAGCCTTGGCCAGATCACTATCGCCTTCCACCTGGACCTCTTGAAGGTCTTTGGCTACATTATTTCTAAAATAGGACTTGAAATTATCAATACTGAAAAGCTCATCTGCCAGCTTTTGCCATGAGCCCAAATAGGATTCGTAGTGACCATTATTACTAAAATCCTTATATCCTGCCAACTGGAATTCAATCCTGTCCAAGTAATCCACAAAATTGTTCATGTACGGTTCAGGCTTAATAGACCTGAGATTGGTGAGCACCCACTCATTTTTCCCAAACTTGCTTTCTTGGTTTTGATTGGCCAAAACAAAATTTTCGCCTTGGCCCAAAAACCGATAATCCAAGTGTTCGGGAATGTCGATTTTGTAGCGGGAAAAAACAGTAGGGATATCATTTT
The DNA here is from genome assembly GCF_006575665.1 of Echinicola soli. NCBI lineage: Bacteria > Pseudomonadati > Bacteroidota > Cytophagia > Cytophagales > Cyclobacteriaceae > Echinicola > Echinicola soli. Next base: position 1,833,764 of record NZ_CP041253.1, on the reverse strand, counting down.
GGAAACCCCATCCATCAATAAATGTGATGGATTTTGAATACACTTTATACTCATATTCCAAAATGGAACCTGCCTTTACTTCTGGGAAAGTAAAGCGGATTTCCTTATAACCGTTACCGACATCGGAATCGAAAAAATCACTTTTCGATAGCTTGGTCGTCTCCTCCTTGCCATTCTCATAATTCATTACCTGTGCCTTCAGACCACTGATACTTTCGATGTCACCATCATCGCCGACATAGTAGCGAATGGTAATATCTGCCTGGTCCTTCGCTTTTTCACTATCAAACACCTTGATCCTTCTTTTGATCTCCGTGACCAAAAGGGATCGCGAAAAAAAGCTGACACCTTGCTCTCCCAGCACAATAGCCGGGGCTTCGGGCTCAAAACTACAGGAAGTCATTTCTAGCTCTTCCTGACTGTATTTCCCCAGTTTGATCTCTTGGGAAAAACTCGTAGAGGTAAATAAGGTAAGGATGGCCAGGGTCAAAACCGCCCATCCATTACGCTTGGCAGAGTAGTTCATTTTCTTAAAAATATTGGTTGATTATCTAGTTTCTCTATTTTCTTGAGTGTCTCGTCTATGGTATCCTGGTCGATGGACTCAGGAAAATGAAAATTCACTGTCCGATCCACCGTAAGGACATTGTCCATAAACTGAATATCTTTGGTATAATCGAAAAAATCTTCCGACAAACTCACATCTTCCTCACCGCTTTCCAGCTCCACTGTTTCTTCACTCACGATCTCCAACTCCTCTTCCCACTTCATAAACCGATTGCCAAGAAGGTCACTGCTCACCGACTGGAACTGTGGAGTAATGATCATTCGTTTACTTGTGGACTGGTAAAACTGCTGCAAGAACGTCTCGTGGTTCAATACCGCCATGGGAATATCTCCGCTTTCATCCACGCTAAGGTCAAAATCCTCTATATGGGCCCCACTGAATCCCAGGTCATGATAGAGGTACTTTTGGATGTCCTTTTCGTTCAGTAGGTTCTGGGCAGAAAGGTAATTCTGGGCAGCAAAACCTGTCAATTCCTTGGCTTGATGGATGCGAGCCATTCCATTGCCAAGGAGGTTCACCTTGGATATGTTCTTGATCTGATTAAATCCCACAGCATCATAACGGGGCGTTTTCAGCAAAACTCCCCCAGTGTCAGTGACGGCCAGCACATGACGATTCATCGTAAAATCGCCCAAAAACCCTGCTGGCAGCGTACTGGAAGTACACTCCAGCCACACTGTATCCCTTTTTGCAGGAACCTGCAAAATGGCATGGTTAAACTGGTTGGAAGAAAACTCCTCATCTATATCCGCAGCATCGCTCCCCGCCCGCACCAAAGTATAATTGGCAGGAATCCCAACTTCCCGGAGCATCGCTTTCATCAAAAAGGCCAAGCCCTTACAATCTCCATACTTCTTCTCATATACCTCATTGGCCAGGGCAGGCTGGAACCCTCCGATTCCCATCTGGATACTCACATAGCGATAATTCTGCTGCAAATAGCGGTACAAGGCCTTTACTTTTTCCCGATCTGTTTCGAGGCTGTCCACTATTTCTGCCACAGTTGCTTTGGCTTGAGGAGAAAGTTCCCCTCTTCCGGCCATGAGCTTATTCACCCATTCACCAAAACCATCCCACGTGCTCATATCGGCGACATAGCCTTCCATAGAAAATTTCCTTGGTGCTATTTTCACCAATGCCAAGCTATCATCTTCAGACTCTTCAAGGCTAAACAGGTTTTCAAACGCCCATTGTACCGTGATTTCACCATTATTCTTGGTAATCGATGGAGGCTCCCCTATATTTTCCATTTTATACCGCAGCCCTAGCTTCTCTGGATAAATCACATCCAGTGTTGTTCTTTCTACCAACTGCTTCGGTTTGCCCTCTGGAGTCCATGATGGAAAATACATGTTCCCGCTGATCTTTTGGGTATGCTCATAGGAGATCTCAACGGGAAATTGGTGAACAGAAGGCTTATAGTATTTCAGTCGACTGTCCTCGAATACTGAACCTTCACTGATATAAGACACGTCCTTGAAGTTTTTCAGCTTAAGCTTTTCGATGGTTTTACCGGTGCCCGGATCTGTGATCTTACCCTCAAAATCCTCAATGGACTTCAAATCACTGTATGATAGCCAAATGTTTCCATCCTTCAACCCATCCTCGTTGAAAACGATTATTTTGTTTTTTGTACTGATAAAAACCTCATAATCTTCATTGAGCCGAATGGTATTAGCACTGTTGATCTTTGAATTAATCAACCGAATCTCTCCTTTATCTTGGGCCGCCGCAATATTTTCTATAAATAAAAGTAGCGAGAAGACAATAATCAATGCCCTTTCAAAAATCATAATCATCTTAAAATCAAGTAAGTAGTATTTCCTTAAAAACAAAGTAGTTTCCTTAAAACAACTATTTTTTTATTAAAAACAATAATTTTTTTAAAAAAACGTTTCAAAAAACTCAAAGAACCGATCAATAAACCCTAAAAAGATCCCAGTTTCTTATCTACTGGCTTTTATGTATATTCGCTTTTCAATTCATTAACTTATTTCATGAGCCAATTAGTCATTAACAGTTTCGAGGAGTTCGAAAAACACATCGGTCAGAGCCTGGGATCCTCTGAATACCACAGAATCACACAGGATCAAATCAATAAATTTGCAGATGCTACGCTCGACCATCAGTGGATTCATACCGATCCGGCAAAAGCCAAAGCAGAAGGGGCTTTTGGCAATACCATCGCACATGGCTACCTCACACTCTCCCTTGTCCCCTTCCTGTGGGAGCAAATAGTAAAGGTTAACAACCTCAAAATGCTGGTCAATTATGGTATCGAATCCTTGCGCTTTGCACAACCTGTATTGGTGGACAGTGAAGTAAGGCTCCACGCTTCCATGGCTAATATTACCAACCTAAGAGGCACCGTAAAAACAGAAATGAGCATCAAACTTGAGATCAAAGACCAAAAGAAACCTGCTTTTACAGGAAAATTGATCTTCCTTTATCACTTCAAATAAGTCTTACCGGAGAGTACCACGCTTACAATTTTCAATTAAATTGTGTCAACCTATTTCAGAGCACGACCCTGTCTGCCCTTATCTAAACAGCATTAATTTTAGGTTTAAGGCCGGAAACAAAAAATAGCCTCCACCTGGAGGCTACCTTTTATACTAAATCAAATCAACCGCTTAGTTTAGTCCAACCGATTTCGCTCTTCAGCGCTACCGCTTCTGTTGGACACTTTGAATTTTTCACCTTTGGAGAAATTCCACCGGAAAGTCACTCTTACAGCTTGTTGGCTATTGTATTGACGGATATCTGTATTGATATCTCCGAAATTGACCACACCTTTAATGCCCCTGGTCCTGAAAATGTCCTGACCATTTACCGTCAGACTGAACTTATCGTCCTTGAAGGTTTTGGTGATCCCTGCATCTACCCAACCAAACCCATTCAATTCTAACTGTCCTTCGAGAAACGGACTGAGGTACATAGCCACTAGCTCTACCTTAAATCCTTTTGGAAGGGTTATATTGTGCTGGGTTCTTGCCATATAAGAAAACTGGCTGACATCTAAGAAGTCATCTCCCAACTGTGACTGGAAAGATTTATAATAAAGATGGAGCATATTACTAGTACTGTACCACTCCGCAATCTCTACAGGCACCAGCATCCTTAGGCTAAAATCTTCCGACTTATCGAAATTTTGCACTTGAAGGGTCGTTTCCTTCGTCTCATCGTTTTGAATCATTACTTGATCGATGGAATTGGCAGTTCTTGAATAAGCCAAGGTAAACTGGTATGCCTGCTTAAACACATGGCTCATCTCAATGTTGTTGGCATATTGAGGCTTCAGGTTTGGATTCCCTTGCTCGGTCGTCAGTGGATCGATGTAAAATACAAACGGATTTAGCGAGCGGTAATTGGGACGGGTAATCCTTCGGTTGACATTATAGGTGATGGAATAATTATCAGAAACCTTTTGCTGCAAAAACATGCTTGGAAACAGATTCAGGTAATTTTGCTTATTTATTTGATTTAGCGTCACAGAGTTTCCCGTGATGTCAGAATATTCCAACCTAAGCCCCGCTTGGAAGTCTAGTTTTTTGCCCAGTGGTGATTTCACAGAGGCATAAGCTGCCAGGACATTCTCGTTATAGATAAAGTGGTTACTGTTCTGATCCGGCTCAAAAGGCCCCTCTTCTACGCTTTTTGAGATATCCAGCATATTATCGGATTCTACCCAACTGCCCTTTACGCCCGTCTCCAGCTTCACCTTTTCGCCTATCGGTTTGGTAAAATCCGCTTTGGCCGTAAAAATAGTATAAGCCATGTCATTGTCCGTTCTGATCCTGTCCATAGTACCCGCTTCGGTTGCTTCATTGACCCAATAATTATTGGTAAGCAGGCTAAGGCTTCCCCCATCCACGACCGTGTAATCCACGTCTGCTGAAAGTTTTGTACCCAAGGTATCAAGGTTACCTACGTAGTGAAAATTGGTGAAAAACCTCCTATTGTCTGATTCGCTGTCATTGAGTGCCTGAAGATGATTGATGTCTCCATTATCTGGGCTGGAAATATCAGTAAGAGAGTTTCCGTCATCCTTTCCATTATAGTCTGAAGCCTGAAAGTTAAATCCTACTGAATGCTTCTTACTCATCTGGTAATCTGCTCCTCCGGTAAGAAACAAGTTTTCCCCTCCTAGTTTCAACAGCGCGTCTTGATCAAACACTGCCGTACCGTTCTCCTCTTTAAATCTCCTAAGGATTTGCAGGTCAATATCCCGCACCCAAGTATTATAGTTTAAGCTTACATTGGTAGTCCATTTACCACGCTTGAGGTTTAAGCTCCCCCCCGCAAATGGCGCATGGCGACCATTATAGTAATTGCCCGCTTGGAGACTGCCATTCATCCCATTATAATCGTTCTTTTTAAGCTTGATATTGAGTACGCCAGCAGCTCCTTCTGCGTCGTACTTGGCGGGCGGGTTATTGATCACCTCAATGCTTTTTATATTATCGGCTGGCATGGCCCTTAGAAAATTAGCCAAATCCTTTGCACTCATATAGGTTTGACGATCATCGATCAGGACGATCACGCCAGTCCGGCCATTCAGGTTAATATTACCATCTGCGTCGACATAGACCCCGGGAGACCTGCCTACCACATCGAGTGCCGTACTGCCTTCTGCCATGACGGTACCCTCGACATTTACAATGGTCCGATCCGCTTCTATCGTCACCTCAGGTCGGCTGCTTCGGACTTCCACAGCATCCAGTGAGGTAGCTTCTTCCTCCACTTTTACGGTCCCAAAATCCTTTTCCATACCTTCCTCTAAGACAAAAGGCTCAGATCGGTAGGTTTTATACCCAATGGATGAAATGCTGAGGACCACGCGGCCTGTCTTGGAAGTACTGATCGAAAAAGCACCTTTTTCATCAGATACAGCACCCACGACCATCCGCTCAGCTCCCTCTTCCAACACGGAAACGTTGGCAAAGGGCAAGACTGCCCCTTCGGCATCCTCCACTCTTCCTTTTAGCTCACTGCTCTGCCTGGCCACTGTATGGCCAGTCGCCAACAAGAAGAAAAACAGTACGGTACATATTTGGTAAGATATTTTCATAGTTTTCTAAATTTCAATGCTATGACCTATCTTTAGAAAAACAGTGCCAGATGAAAATGTATTTTTTAAATAATTGATTATCAGTGTTTTAAAAAATTAGCAGACAAAAAAAGTGTACATTTACGTACAGTATGATCGTTCATTTACAAACAGTCTGTCCATTGTGTCAACCTGAGCTTCTATGTTAAAACCCCGTTTTTTTTATCAACTTATATAAATCGAACTGAGGTTATCAGATTTCCTACCTCAAAAAAAATCCCCGACTCGCATCAGCGAATCGGGGATCTTTCTCAGTTAATTTTATGTTGGCTGCACTGCCTATTTGGCGGCAGCATATCTTTTGCTCACCTCTTCCCAGTTTACTACATTCCAAAAAGCAGAAATATAGTCAGGTCTTCTGTTTTGGTAGTTTAGGTAGTATGCGTGCTCCCACACATCTAATCCAAGAATCGGAGTGCCTGGGCATTCGGCAATATCCATCAGTGGATTGTCCTGATTTGGCGAGGAGCATACACACAGCTCTTTGCTTTTATCAACACACAGCCAAGCCCAACCTGAACCAAACCTGGTAGCAGCAGCTTTATTGAATTCTTCTTTGAACGCATCAAAAGATCCAAACTTCGCATCGATAGCAGAGGCCAAATCTCCTGAAGGCTGACCTCCACCGTTTGGTGAAAGGATCGTCCAGAAAAGTGAGTGGTTATAGTGTCCTCCACCATTATTTCTTACCGCTCCATTAGAACCGGCTACTTTCATCAATTCCTCAAGGCTTTTACCTTCCAAGTCAGTCCCCGCAACAGCATCGTTCAACTTAGTCACATAACCATTGTGGTGTTTTCCATAGTGGATTTCCATTGTCTTAGCATCGATATTTGGTTCCAATGCATTGTAGTCATACGGTAGTTTTGGTAATTCAAAAGCCATTGTTTATAAAATTTTATGGTTAAACATTAAAATAATTCTTCTCTTCTAAAATCATGTACTACACAAACCAAGATAACTCAAAAAGAGTTCTCTAAAGCCTATAAATATGCTATTTTCTCAGTTGTTTGAAGAAGGAATCTAACAACTGTTTGGCTTCTGCTTCCATAATCCCTTGACTGATCTTGGTTTTTGGATGTAAAAGCCCTTCTTTGATGTTAGAATATCCTCTTCTAGGATCAAAAGCTGCAAAATGGATGCCACCGAGCTGAGCCCAAAAGCTGGCACCAGCACACATCACGCAGGGCTCCAATGTGACATATAGTTCACACTCTGTGAGGTATTTTGCCCCTAGTGAATCCGATGCTGCTGTGATAGCCAGGATTTCAGCATGAGCCGTCACATCAGTGAGCTTCTCTGTCTGGTTATAAGCCCTTGCTATTACCCTGTTTCTGCATACCATCACCGCCCCAACTGGAATTTCACCTTCTTCAAAAGCCATCTTGGCCTCCTTTAAGGCTTCATTCATAAAATACTCCGGTGTGTACAAATCCATATTCGCTGATTTTGGAAAATGAAGTTAAGGTAAATTTAGCGGGAGACAAAGCCCTTTTACACATCCAAATGCAAGAATTTAAAAATGAGGTTAAAAAAAATGGCTGTCTCATAGATGTTCGTCATTCTGGAGCTAATGAGAGCAAAGTCGAACCATTTGGTGGAGGATCTTAGGTTGTTGAGTTATTCTTTAATTTTAATTGATAATGTGCATTCTTTTTTGGTTATAACGAGTTTTACACCATTAAGCAGGGCATGGGTACTATTCGAAATTTCATGTAATCTTTGAAATTATGATTGAATTGATTCAAAATAAACTTGATGAAATAATAACAGCGTGTAAGCAACATCACGTTGAGGCCATTTCTCTATTTGGATCAGCTGCAAAAAATGCCATGCATGAAGACAGCGATATCGATCTGCTTGTTGAGTTTTCTGATGATATTGATGTTTTGGAATATGCCGACAACTACTTTTCGTTGTTAGATCAGCTTCAAGAAATTTTAAATAGAAAAGTAGATCTTTTGTCTAGCAAATCGCTTAAGAACCCAGTTCTAAAAAAAGAAGTTTATCAGTCAAAAGTAGATTTGTATGCTGCATAAACTACTCAAGTACATTTTAACCTCAGTTCGATTATAAAACCGTCACTGCGAGCCTGTCTGCTCCAGGCAGGCTTGCCTGGTGCCAAACAGGCTTGTCTGGTGCCAAACAGAGCTTAGAGGAAGATTTGAGGGGAGGAAGCCGCGGCAGCTCGCAACGTAGGAAAAAACCGTCATCGCGAACGAAGTGAAGCGATCCCGTATCTGAAAACGAGATTGCCGCGTCGCAAGCTCCTCGCAATGACGTTTTTGATGCTAATTATGAGTCGAACTCAGGTTTTTAGATATTGAAAGTGTTATTGAGGAAATCGAATTTATTAAGCAGAAAACTCAAAACAACTTCAACAATTTTTCTGAAGAGATCATTTTGCAGCGGGCAGTTGAGCGGGATTTAGAAATTATCGGAGAAGCGATACAGAAAATGATTGAGATCGATCCTAACATCAAAATCACAGTTTCTAAAAACATTATTGGATTAATCCTGCTTTGTCAAATTAAGAAAGTACCTCAAAGAGATCCCTCGTTCCTCGGGATGACAGCGTCTTTTGTCCCCGATATCCACCGGGGCAGGCTATTCCGACGAAGGAGGAATCTCCTAAAATAACCGTAACATGACAAAGCAGGAATAAGAAATATATTTCACATGCTTTGGGCTCAGTTGAACCTGAAATGTTGTGGGGAATAATTCAAAACAACATTCCTGTTTTAGCTGATGAAATTCGAAATTTAAAAGAGGCATAATCCGATTTTTATTTTCCAACTGCCTCCATAATTTATAGATCAGCATTAATTATAGGTTGTCTCGTCCTGAAATAGCTTGACCGTTATTCTGGAATATAAAATTATAGAGATAGCGCATAGGTATAAAAAAGGCCTGCAGTGCTGCAAGCCTTTCCGTGGTGTATACCGGAATCGCAATCTTTTATAAATGCAACGAAAGCGTATTGCGCTTACTTCGTTCCACTTTTGATGACAGATTCTCTATCTATGGGACAGCCTAAACTGAGCTCTCCTTTAAAACAACAAATCGAATATTTCATTTCGCACCCCTTCATTAATAATCAGGGCCAGTATCAGGGAAACAATCAAACCGATAGCTGCCTTAAACATATCATTCCTTGCCAGCATATAGGCACGTACCAAACGGGCTTTTCGCTTCTTAAGCTTTTTGGACTTGGCCAAGGCAATGGCAATCTCTCGGCCTCCCAAAAGGCCAATGAAAACCCAAGTAGTACTCATGGGCATTTTGCTGTACATCTTAAAATAAAACAACAAGATACAGTACACAAAATCCACAATAGTCGCCGCCCTTACGTCGGTAACTTGCGTTTTTTCATTCACAATCCCCTGAATACGATCTCCTTTAAAATAGAACAAAAAGCCCATTCCAAAAAAGATAAATCCAGCATAGGCAATGAACTCATATATATTCAGCACCCTTGGCAAAAACACTGCAATGTTAGCGGCATCCTGCATCAGCCATAGTGACCACAGCGCACCGGAAGTAATCCATTGGAGAACATACCAATAATTTTTGGTTTTCCCTTTCAGGTAACTGGTCACAAATTTCTCCAATACAAACCATACCACTATGGCAATAACAAATGCCAATACATAACCAATCAAACTTTTCTGAACCACACCTGCTATCGTGCCTGCCTTATAGGTAAATACGTTCAATAGCAAAAATGTGGTAGAAACGGGCATTCTTAGCCTAGTCATGACCATCAAGACGATCGGTGCTGCCAACTGTAAAAACACAAATTCCTCTGGAGCCTTGTCCAGTCCCTTTACATAGAGCCGCTGATAACTCACATCACCACCATAGGTCACCCAACTGTAAACAGCCGTGGCTACGAAAATCCCTCCCATAAACAACCACAGCCAATACCATTTACGGCGTTGGTTGGAAGCGATAAATGTTCCGATGGTCTGGATACTGTCGTTTCCGATTGCCGAATATGCTGCAAGTGAAAACCCAAACCACATGGCGGCGTACGTGTACTGGGTGATAAAGCCGGCGATGGAAACCAGGATACACAAAACAATCAAAAAGGACTTCTCCTTCTTTGTAAAATCAAAAAGTGAATAGGCCGCTTTAGATAAAGCATCCTGATTAATGTTCTGATCTTTTAATTTAGCCATAGATTTTTTTTTGGCGATTAACTGAGAGGATTTTTTTTACTCGGTCACAAAGTTAAATAACTTTATAGGAGTTATATATTATGAAATTGTTAACATAACATCACTGATCTGCAAAAAAACTTAACATACTACAATATGTTTCAAAAAAATTTGGGAGCAAAATATTTCCGTAAAAATTCACCTATAACAAGAATAAAATATTGCCCTAGGATTTCAAGATTTTGATTTTTTAGGGTATTGTTAACATAAGCTTCATATTAAATACAAAATTATCTAAGGTTATTCGCCTTATTTTGTGAATTACCCTAAATTAGGCCTTTATTTTACTAAGAAGAGGACTCATTGCTAAATGGCAGAATTGACCCAAAAGAAGGAATACAATCATTGGTGGATCATGGCAGTGCAAATGTTATTTGCACTGATTCTATTCATGACCTCCATCGATCTTTTGACGGTCTCTCTCCTGAACATGAACAATGAAGTCGCCAATGAGATCTTCCTGGCCACCAATAACCCGTTTGTTGGCCTGTTCATTGGTTTATTAATGACCGCACTGATCCAGTCCAGTAGCACTGTCACGGCCATGGTAGTGGCTGTAGTGGCCTCGGGAAGCCTCTCCATCATGCAGGCAGTCCCCATCGTTATGGGAGCAAATATAGGCACCACTCTCACCTCCACCCTGGTTTCCTTCACTTATATCATGAAGAAAAGTGAATTCCGCAAGGCTATTTCCACCGGGGTACTCCATGACCTGTTCAATATCATCACTGTCATCATACTTTTACCTCTGGAATATTATTTTGGCTTCCTCAGCAAAGTAGCCGCTTTTGTTTCCAGCTCCCTGCTTTCGGTCACCGATGGGATAGATGAAGACTACACCTACAATATCATCTTTACCCGGTCATTGAGCAACCTGATCATCGATTGGATAAAAATCCCGATCCTCGCACTTGTTACCAGTGTTATCATACTCTTTCTGTCCATCAAAATCCTGTCCTCTTCGGTTTACAAAACCTTTATCTCCCCGAGCTTTAAGGAGGTCAGCAAACACATCTTTAAATACCCTTATCGGTCATTTGCCTATGGGGTGTTTTTTACTGCTGCTGTCCAATCCAGTACTGTGACCACCTCCCTACTGGTGCCTGCGGTGGCTACCAAAAAAGTATCCTTAAACAAGGTCTTTCCATTTATCATCGGTGCCAATATCGGCACCACCATCACCGCGGCCATCGCGGCCATTTATAAAACCGAAGCCGCCATCGCTATTGCCATCGTCCACTTTCTGTTCAATTTTATTGGAGCTTTGGTATTTCTGCCTTTCCCTGTCTTAAGGAACATTCCGGTAAAACTCGCCATCCATTTCGGAAAAAATGCTGCCAAGAAAAAAGTCATTGGCGTAGCTTATATTCTTTTGACTTTCTTCATCATTCCATTTATCCTGATCTATCTCAATAAAGATGATGATACTCGAAACCTAGATATGGAAAAGGGAAAAGTAGAGATCCAGGCAACCACTCCCCCGAAATCTACGTATGAAAAGCTCAATTAATCATTTTTGAATGCCATGAGGCATTTATATAAACCCTTCAAATAACCATTCTAGGAAAAGAACTGCTTTTACAGGACTCATCCTGCTGTTTCTTGGAATTATTAATGTAACTCCCGCCAAGAAACGTACTCTGGGTATGTCCAATCCGTCAATATCCAAGAATATCAAGGTAAAAAGTTTACATTCAGTGCTCTTACCAAGTACACTTCAAACAACCTCGTGATAGGTTTTGCAGCTTGTTATGACGATCAAGGAAATTTCCTGGAAAATCACCTGGGTGATGAGCCCGCTCCAATGGAAGAAAATGAATGAAAAGAATTAACACTTTCTGGGAAAATCCATAAAAAAGGCACCAGGCTTTTAGTTGGGGTAATGTGCCAAGGTAAGGGGGAATACTATTTAGACAACTTACAACTCACCATCAAAGGCAAAGAAAATGCCCCCACCTTGGTTAATGGAACTTTCGAGGATCTCGACAGTGGTCTTTCCGCCTTTATGAGCCTAAATAAAGAGGACAGTGTTGCCCTAGCTAAAGAACAAAACCAAGAAAATAACCACATTTTAAGACTCATCGTAAATGGTGGAAGTACCGCCATAGGAAGCAATAACAAAGTCGGGAAACAGGTAGAGGCAAATGGTGTAAACCTCTATTATGAAACCTATGGAGAAGGAGAGCCATTGTTGCTATTGCATGGTGCTGACATGTCGATAGCGAGTTTTTCCAGCATTATTCCCATATTGGCGAAGCACTATAAGATCATCGCACTGGATACAAGGGGACATGGGCAGTCCACTGAAGACGGTAAGAAGTTGACTTATGAGCTATACGCTGAGGATGTCAATGCCTTTTTGGATGACCTTGGACTGAAAGCAGTCAATGTGCTTGGATGGAGTGATGGTGGAAACACCGCCTTGATACTCGCCATGGACTATCCTGACAAAGTCAACTGCCTGGCAGCCATGTCCGCAGTACTGTACAATGATAATACCGCTGTAGATACCAAAATCAATAAAACACTAAAAAAACAAATCAAGGAGTTAGAAAGCCGCACACAAAACGAAAGGGAAGAATTCTCCTTACGTGTCAAAAAAAGCTTACGATCAGAACCGAATATTTCTCCCTCCTCCTTATCGAAAGTCAGCTGTCCCACATTGATCATGGCAGGCGAACATGATTATGTCAAGGAAGCACATACCAGATTGATTGCCGAAAACATCCCTGATGCCACATTGAATATCGTTGATGGTGCTGGTCATAATGCCCCAGCAGAGATTCCGCAGCGATTTTCCGAGATGGTGATCAACTTCTTTAAGGAAAGGACAGAGTTTAGCTAACACTCCCGCCCTTTAGGGAAAGCCATTCCTCCATGATCTGTACACCCGTGCTGGTACCGATCCTATCGGCTCCTGCCTGTACAAAAGCCTTTGCCTGATCAAGTGTCTTAATGCCCCCACTGGCCTTGATGCCCACTTGATCAGGCAATACCTCCCGCATCACCTTCACATCTTCTAGCCGTGCACCGGACGGAGCAAATCCCGTCGAGGTCTTGACAATGTCCACACCGGCATCGGTACAGATCTTACAGGCTTGAACCAATTCATCACGATCGAGATAAGCCGTTTCCACAATGACCTTTAGTATCTTTCCTGCATCATGGCAGACGGATGAAAGTTTGGCCAACTCTATTTTGGGCCAGTTCATCCCAGATTTAAATGCACTCAGCGACCAGACCACATCTATCTCATCTGCCCCGTTCTCAATGGCTTTATTGGTTTCGAAGACCTTGGTTTCGGTCATCTGATGGCCCAGTGGGAATCCCACCACCGTTATTGTCCGAACCGCTGTATCCTGTAGCTCCCTTTTTACCTTTTTCACCCAAAAAGGTGGTATGCAAACACCTACAAATCGGTACTTCTGGGCATCTTCTATCAGCTGATTTACCTGATGATCGGTGAGGACAGGGCTTAACTGTGTATGCTCTAAAAAGGTATTGATGGGAATCATGAGTCTTCGGTACTTTCACGGACAAAATTCTCCAAATATTCAAAGTAAGTGGTCAGCTGGCCAGCTTTGGCAATGGTCGCTTTCTCTATGATCGGATTTCCTTCTTCCAATAAAGCGGGAATAACCGTTTCCATCAGCTGTCTTCCAAAGTCCTCCGAAGCATCCCGGGGCAGCTCACAGGGCAAATTATCAATGGCCATGACCGAAATACTCAGCTGTTCGCCAAAAGCCGGCAACACCTCAAATGATAGTCTGTCCACATCATACACCGGATCATCAATCGTGCAGGGCTTCACGGTAGTCGGCACGGAACCATCAATATCACAGGTAATATCTGCAATGACGGACAGATTAAAGTCTTCACTCGCCACATCTCTCTTTTCAAAAAGCTTAGGGGCTTTGGGATCCCAGAATGCCGAGGCAAAAAGTATATCACTTACTTCTGCATATTTAAGAAAGTGGCTTTCATACTTTTCTGGCTGGCTGTAAAACTCTGCTTTATCATACCCCCCATCGGTCTTGCGCCGGTTATAATCCTCCATGGCCAATTGCGCAAAAACAGGCTCATCGTAATAATTCTGCAAGAGTTCTTTCGGACTGACTTCCCTAATACCGGCTACTTCTAAGATTTCTTTTACCCCATTCCCCACACGGCCATTACCCGTTATGATCATTTTGATCGGTGGGAGCTGGATACTCTTCACCTCTTCATGAAGCTCCTTCAGGTCAAAACAGTCTTTGGCACGCTTCAGGTCAAAAAGCCCCGTCTTTTTCCCATAGGTCCACAAGCCATTGTAACCTCCAACTATTCCTGCCCATTTTCCAAAAGCCACTATACGCTCATTGTCATCCCTCAATACCTCGTAGTCGATCAGACGGATTCCCTTCTCCAATATGACTTGCAGAAGTTCCCGGTTATAGGGCTGCGCTTTGATAGTATGGGAAAAGAAAAAATATGTCTTATTGCTTATGAGCGAGGGAATCGGCACTTCCTTGATCCCCATCAGCACCTCGCAGTCCGACACATCATCTACCACATCTATTCCTGCTTCCTCATACTCTTCATCCTTAAAGGCCCGGATATCGCTTTTTTCCACTACAAAAAATGCCCGACCTGCATAAGCTTCATTCATTGCCTTCAACTGCCTTGGGCTGAATGCCACTCGTCTGTCGGTAGGTACTTTACCTTCTTTGATCAAACCAATTTTCATAATAGCATATATTTATGGATATTTGCAGCACCATTTTATAGGTATATCATTTAAAATTATACGGGTAGTCAATATAGAAAGAAATTATCATTTTCCCCTGAACAGCCTTTTCATAAGCACCTGTAATTCCCCTTCTCTCATGACAACATTAATCATTTACGCGATCATTTTCCTACTCCTTTTTGGTCATGCCATCATGGCTTCCATGATGTATTCCAAGGTCCATAAGGACGAATCACTCCATATCAGGGAAAAAAACGACTGGAAACTCAAAGCACTGGTCTTTCCGGCATACTACTGGGGCATGTATAAAAGAAGTAAGCATAGTGAGTAGAAGCTGGTAGGCTGGAGATAATAGCAAAGCTGGCTAAACCTGAACACCGAAAGCTGTACAGAGTATTAAGTGATCAGCAGACAGAATCGGCCGTGAACGGAGATCTGGCGTCAAGTTATATTTCAGAGGGAATGTCTTAAGGCTAAACACATAATAAGCAAAGAACCATACTTCCCCTAATCGACTTAGCTGTGCACCCCGCCGCGGCGGGCGATGGCCACTTGAATAGTATTTGCCCCCAACTTTCCGCTTGATCCAATCTATCTGAGCGCCATCCAACAAAATGGCTTCGCCCAGCCTCCGTTATTAAAAAATCAGCGGGTATCTGCTCTATCAGCATCATCAGCGTGCCATAAAACAGTCCCACAGCCCATAACTTTTCGCTTGATGCGTGGCCTGTAGGCTGATCCTCCCAAACCACTTGGAAGTAAAAAAGCCACACCCGGAAACCAGGCATGGCCATTCTAGTGTGTGTATTAAATTAAGTTGGATTATCCTTTTACCAGTTGTACACTGGCCAATATTTTTATGGAATCACCTACGACCACGCTTCCCGCCTCGGTCACTGCATTCCAGGTAAGACCAAATTCCTTTCTGCTGATTTTACCTTCCAGCTCAAAACCAGCCTTGGTATTGCCATAAGGATCCTCGGCCACACCACCAAAATCCACCGCCAGTTCAATGGGTTTTGTGGTATCCTTGATCGTCAAGTCTCCTTTCAACTTATATTCACCTCCTTCATTGGATAAAACTCCATTGGAGAAAGAAAGTTTTGGGAATTTTTCCGCATCGAAGAAATCAGCAGATTTCAAGTGCGCATCCCGATCACTTTGATTCGTGTCGACGCTATTGATATTGGTTGAAAATTCCACTTTGGCACCATTAAAATCATCAGCGGGCACCTCGGCAGCTCCTTCAAATTCCTTGAATTTTCCGGTTACCGTAGAAATCACCAAGTGCTTTACCTTAAAGTTGATTTCTGAGTGGGTAGGGTCGATAGTCCATTTTACAGTACTCATAACATATTGAATTTTATAGTTTTATAATATTAGTTTTTACACTTAATGTCTATACATATATATAACGAAATTTTTTATCCCCTTAGTTTATCAAGCAGGGAATTTAATACGACAACCTCCTCATTATCAAGACCGATCACCTCATGATTAAATTTTTGGATATCCCCATCCAGCTGATCCAGCAACTGTCTACCTTTTGGCGTAATCGTTATATCCACTTGCCTTCTGTCCGAAGGGCATTCCTTTCTTTCAGCAAGGCCCTTTTGTTTGAGTTTCTCTACCAATCTGGAGGCATTGGACATTTTGTTTAGCATCCTGTCCTGGATAGATGATACCGTGATGGGCTCAGGATGGTGACCTCGCAAAATACGTAACACATTATATTGCTCTGGTGAAAGGCCATGTGGCTTAAAGAGTTTTCCTTGCCGGGTCACGATATAACTCTGTGTGTATAGAATATTAACGACAACCTTGTTGTACTCACTCTTAAAGTTTTTTTGTTTTATCTCTTCCTCCAGTCTCATGATTTTACTTTGTCTTTGTATCTAATGTATATACATTTAATACACCTAAAAAGTTTCATTTAGAACAAAATAATTTTATTCTATTCAAGATTTTTGATCAGGGGAATATAAGCAAGCTTATTATCATTAGTCAAGCAGACCAACCACTAAACCGTATTAACGCTTTCCTCCAGCTGTCTTAATTCCCCCTTAGAATCTCCATTGGAGGTTTATTGATAATATTTCGTCCATTCAGCCAACCTAGTAAAACCGTCAGTAAGGTAATGACCACATAAATGGCCAAAGCACTTCCCCAAGCTAATCTCACTGGAAATTCAAACACAAAAACACTCAGTAAAGCCGTCGCTACAAAAGACAGCAGGATGCCGCTTAAAGACGCCAAGCTTCCTAAAAAGAAATATTCCAGAGTATTGATTTTACGTACCACATGGCTACTTGCCCCCAAGGTCCTGAGCAGGATACTTTCCCGCATCCGTTGGTACTTGCTGATGATCAGGGAGCTGATCAATACCAAAATCCCGGTCACAATACTGAATAGCGCCATAAACTGGATCACGAAACTGATCTTGCCCAATATTTCTTCCAGCGTATCCACGATCATGCCGAGGTTGATCACCGAAATATTAGGAAAGGCCCTGACGATTTCGTTTTGCACCCTGGCGGCTTGTTCGTCGGTGTTGGATTTGGTAATGACCACATGGAATTTGGGTGCTTTTTCCAAAACGTTTTCAGGGAAAAGCACCAGAAAATTGGTGGATACTTTTCGGAAATTCACTTCCCTGAAGCTCCCAACATAGGTTTTGAGAGGCCTTCCCTGCACATTAAACACAATTTCATCGCCCAGTTCCACACCGGCCCGCTCAGCATAACCCTGGTCAAAGGAAACAAAGATGCTGTCTCCAGTCTGGGTCACTTTATGCAGCTTTCCGGCTGCCAGTGTTTCTGAACTTATCAATGAATCCCGATATGTCACCCTAAATTCACGATTATATAGTCTATTGGATTTTTGCTCCTCTTCCGGCAAATCACTGTTTTCGGACTTGTCCAGCCCGTTGATTTCATCCATCCGCATCGTGACGATAGGGACCTCCTGCATGATGGGCAAATCTTCAGCCCGCACTGCTTCCTTGACACCCTCTACTTGAGAAGTTTGGATATCGAAAAACAACATGTTTGGCTGGTCCTCCTTATCGGCAAATTTCACTTGGTCCAGCAACTG
The DNA here is from genome assembly GCF_006575665.1 of Echinicola soli. Taxonomy (NCBI): domain Bacteria; kingdom Pseudomonadati; phylum Bacteroidota; class Cytophagia; order Cytophagales; family Cyclobacteriaceae; genus Echinicola; species Echinicola soli. The sequence continues at coordinate 1,816,044 of NZ_CP041253.1, read as the reverse complement.
GTTCTGCACAAAAAACAAGGTAGAAATCATCGCTGTTCCAAGGCCAATAGTAGCAATCAGGGAAATGGTCTGGTTGTTTGGACGGTACAGATTGGCCAGCGACTGCCGGACCGGATATGCCAGCGACAAGGGCAAAAATCGTCTGATCAGCCACATCACGCCTGTACCTACGATCCAGAGCACACCGAAAGCCAATAGTACAAAACCCGTGAAGCCAAGTGCTTCTTCCCAACCGTCCAGTAAGGTCATGCTAAAACCAAACACAAACAGGGTAATTGCCAGCATTACGGCCCATCTCCAAGGATCCTTAACGAAATTGACCAGCTCTGCATCCGTCCGCAAGGTCATCATGGGCGAAACATTCCGGATCTTCAGCAACGGAAGCAACGCAAACAAAATAGATATGCACAATCCAGTAACGACACCAAAAACCAAGGCTGACCAAGATACCTGAACGGTCACGTCCACGGGAAGAAAGTCACTGAACACTTCTGGCAGGATAAATTGGATCAAGGTCCCCAAAAAGGCTCCTAAAACAGACCCTACCAACCCCATAATCATAATCTGCAGCAGGTAAATCAAAAAGGTGTCGGTAGAAGAAACCCCAAGACAACGTAATACCGCCACGGAAGGAAGCTTTTCTTTGGCAAAAACATTCACGGCACTTGCCACGCCCACGCACCCAAGCAGCAGCGCAATAAAAGCCACCAGGCTGAGAAAATCCGATAAATTTGCAAATGACCTCCCTGTCCTTTCTTTTCTTTCCTTGACTGTATCATCATCGATATGAGCCTCCTCCCACTCATCCTCAAACGGCTCAATGAGCTTTTCCACATCCACCTGCTCACTGAAGCTGTAATAGCGTGAATAATTAATCCGGCTTCCATACTGGATAAGCCCCGTTTCTTCAGCAAATGTTTTGGGAATATAGACCACGGGAGCTACGGTGGCTGTAATGCCGTTTTGGCCGGGGGCCGCATGCAGTTCTCCGGAAATGACGAAAGTGACCTTTCCTACTTTTATACTGTCACCAACTTCAGCACCAAACTGATCCATAAGGATTTTCTCTACCAAAGCCTTTTTGGTTCCATCTCGGAATTCCTGTTCAGCGGCCGTTGGCATGGTTTCCAGCTTGCCATAAAACGGAAAAGCCCCATCTAATGCCCTCACCTGCACCAATCGGCTTTCTCCGCTTTTGGGGAAAGCCACCATACTGGCAAAATTGATCTCCGATGCCATTTCATTGGCCATGGTATCCAATGCCTGCTCGCCCAGGGGCTGGTTGTTTTCCAGCACTAAATCCGCTCCTAAGAGCTCCTTGGCCTGGTTATCGATATCGTTTTCAAGGTTGTCGCCAAACGAACTGATGGCCACCAAAGCGGCTATACCAATCACAATGGAGGAGACAAACAATAGTAGCTTGGCCTTGTTCTGTCTAAAATCCCGCAAGGCCATTTTTAGGATCCACAAAAATCTATGCATGCTGCTCTTCTTGTATCTTGCCACCTTTGATATGAATGATCCTGTTGGTTTGTGCGGCCAGGTCCGTGTCATGGGTCACTAGGATCAGCGTGGTTCCCAATGCTTTGTTCAGGTCGAAAATCAGGCTTTCGACCAATTCCCCTGTTTCAGTATCCAGGTTACCGGTGGGCTCATCGGCAAAGAGGATTTTCGGTTCATTGGCAAAAGCCCTGGCAATGGACACCCGCTGCTGCTCTCCCCCTGAAAGCTGCGTAGGATAATGCGTCGTCCGATCCCCCAAGCCCACTTGATGAAGCAGCTCCATCGCCTTTTCCTTAGCGTCTTTTCGCTGCTTAAGTTCCATGGGCACCATGACGTTTTCCAGTGCTGTGAGGGTGGGCAATAGCTGGAAATTCTGAAAAATAAATCCAATTTCTTTACTCCTTATGGCAGCCCGCTGGTCTTCAGAAAGTCCTTCCAGTCGGTGCCCACTCAGCTGGACACTACCGGAAGTGGCACTGTCCAGCCCCGCACAAAGCCCGAGCAACGTGGTCTTTCCACTGCCGGAAGGGCCGACAATGGCAATGCTGTCGCCTGCCTCCACACTCAGGTTTACATCATCTAAAACGGTAAGCTTCCTCAAACCGCTTTGGTAAACTTTGCTTACATTTTCTACAGAAAGTATGGCCATATAAATGGGTGTGATTAAAATTGTTGGTATTGAAACAAATAGGGCCTGTTTTTTGGTTGTATCCAATATAGCCTGATTATTTCTTGAAATTGTATGGGCTTAAAGCGAAAATTAATCAATTTTAGGGATTGGGTATCGCTTATTCAATAACTATATAAATCGTAATTCCGTCTCAATAAGTTTCATATCATGAATAAAATACGCGTAATTTCTCTTTTGTCCGTGTTCTTTTTAGGGGCTTTTGGTGCTATCTCATGCAATGAAAGCCAGAAGACATCCGGGAAGGAAGCATCTTACGACGCCAAGGTGGATGAAAAAAGTGAAGGGACACAGAAAACCGTGCTCTTTTTTGGGGACAGCATGACGGCTGGATATGGTGTCGATCAAGACGAGGCTTTCCCTGCACTGGTCCAAGAAAAAATCGATAGTCTGGGAATGGATTATAAAGTCATTAACGGGGGGCTCAGCGGAGAAACTTCCGCCAGCGGATTGAGCAGAATTGATTGGTTTTTGGAAGAAAAGCCTGATATTTTCATCCTGGAGCTCGGCGGAAATGACGGACTCCGTGGCATCAAACTTTCCGCCACCAAAGAAAACCTGCAAAGTATCATCGACAAGGTCCGAGAAGAATATCCTGCTACCAAGATCATCTTGGCAGGAATGCAGATCCCTCCTAATATGGGCGAAAAATACACAACCGATTTCAAGGAAATCTTTCCAAATCTCGCAGAGGAAAATGACGTGGTCTTGATTCCCTTTTTACTGGAAAATGTAGGAGGCAATCCGGCCCTTAACCAGCCTGACGGCATTCATCCCACAGCAGAAGGACATAAAGTAGTAGCAGAAACAGTCTGGAAGTATTTACAGCCGGTGCTAAGATAGAATAAAGATAATAGATATCAGACATGAGACAAAAGTTGTCCCGCTGTCTGCGGCCTGTCCCTGACAGCGGATAGAGGTTGGACAGGACCGGAGCTTGTGGTAGTTTGTAACTGCCCCTTCAATTACAGAGCAGTTTTCAATTGGCGAAATTTAATACTTGAATGTCAAAACGGTCCCCGCTGAAAACATCAAATTTTCAACAAATAGGGCTCTAGAAAGGAGGGTATCCAATGATAAATCATGGCTGCTCTGGGAGAGCAGTACTGATCAACAGTAAGAGAAATAATAAAGTGAGCTTGGATGTAATCATCGAATCATTCATTTGCAACAGTCAAAATTCGCTACTCATTGACCATCTTCCCCAGCATCTCTTTTATTCGACAAGAGGAGCATTTCATGGCCTTTCCATCACAAGCCATATTTTCGAAAATGAAATTCCATCCTAATAAACCCATTCAATGTGAAAATCAAAAAAACAACCTGTGCAGGAATACAAAAAATAATTTACCCATAAGATCATCTAATCAATAGGGAACAGATTTACACATTCTTCAAAAAGAAATTACTTTACATCCATATCTCGCAAAATCACTGCACCACCTTTATAAATTACGTAATTTATAAAGGTTTTAAATGATATCTTTTTAACAACTAAACCCTTTTAGCCAATTATATTTTTAGTATATTTCTTGCCTGAAACAATAGAGGCATGGCGATCTAACCCGCCCAACCATCAGCTGAAGTATATTCTTTAGTTAAAAGCATTCTAAAAAGGGCGAGCCTCTTTGCTTTTGGGAAAAATTCACATAATTTGAGAGACAATCACAAAATAATTACACATGAGTTTTCAGATAAAATCGTCCGGTGAAGCGTACGATGTCATCATCGTCGGTTCCGGAGCCGGGGGAGGAATGGCCTCCAAGATTCTTTCGGAGGCTGGATTTTCCGTGGCCGTAGTAGAGGCCGGAGCAGATTTTGATCCAGCGAAAGAAGAAGATCGTACCCAGTTACGGCCACCTTGGGAATCTCCCAGGAGAGGGGCCAGTACCCAAAACAGACCGTTCGGGGATTTTGATGCAGCGATCGGCGGCTGGGACATTGATGGTGAACCTTATACCTTTGAAGGGGATACCAAATTTGATTGGTTCCGTTCCAGAATGGTTGGTGGACGTACCAATCACTGGGGAAGGATTTCCCTTCGGTTCGGGCCAAACGATTTTAAACGAAAAGACATTGACGGACTGGGAGACAACTGGCCCATCGGCTATAATGACCTCAAACCCTATTACGATAAGGTAGACCAACTTATTGGAGTTTTTGGTTCCAAAGAAGGCATTTATAACGAGCCGGACGGCTTCTTCCTCCCTCCTCCAAAGCCTCGTCTGCACGAGCTGTACATCAAAAAAGGAGCCGATAAGATCAACGTCCCTGTGATTCCCTCCAGACTTTCGATCCTTACCAAGCCGATCAATAATGAGCGTGGGGCTTGCTTCTTTTGTAACCAGTGTAACCGCGCCTGCCAGGCCTATGCAGATTTTTCTTCTGGTACCTGTCTGGTAAAACCGGCCATGAAAAAGGGGAAAGTGGATCTCTTCACTTATGCCATGGTGCGTAAGGTGACCACTGATGAGAAAGGAAATGCCACGGGTGTTTCTTACATCAGCAAAGTGGATATGAAAGAATACAAACTCCGTTCACGTGTTGTGGTTTTGGGTGCTTCTGCCTGTGAATCTGCCCGTATCATGCTCAACTCCAAATCCAAAAGCCATCCTGACGGACTGGGCAATGGCAGTGGCATGATCGGACACTACCTGCACGATTCGACAGGATCTGATCGCATGGGCTTTATCCCAGGCATGCTCGACAGGAAAAAATACAATGAAGACGGTGTCGGTGGCATGCATGTTTACACCCCTTGGTGGCTTGACAATAGCAAACTGGACTTTGCCCGTGGATACCATATCGAGTACTGGGGTGGCATGAGCATGCCAGGTTACGGCTTCGGCTTTGGCATGGACACCATCCGGCAGCATATCAAAGATGAATTTGGCAACCCCGGCACCAATGGTGGCTATGGAGCGGGGCTGAAAAAGGATATCAGGTCCTATTTCGGCACCATGGTAGGCATGTCCGGTCGTGGAGAAAGTATCCCCAGGTATGAAAACTACTGCGAGATCGATAACAGCACGGTAGATAAATACGGTATTCCGGTATTGAAATTCAATTATAACTGGACAGACCAGGAGATCAACCAGGCCAAGCACATGCATGAAACCTTCGAAGAAGTGCTTTCCAATGCTGGTGCAGTGATTTATGGAAAAAAACCAGGCCCAGAGACCAAATATGGCCTGCTGACTCCGGGTAGGATCATTCACGAAGTGGGTACCACCCGAATGGGCAACGATCCTAAAACCTCTGTGTTGAACAGTAACTGTCAGGCACACGAATGTAAAAACCTTTTTGTGGTCGATGGCGGTCCATTTGTGTCACAAGCAGACAAAAACCCTACATGGACCATTCTGGCCCTTGCCTGGAGAACTTCTGATTACATTGTAAGTGAATTGAAAAAGAAAAACATTTAAAGAACAGGACGATGAATAGAAGAGAAAATTTAAAACTGTTATTCACAGGTTCTTTAGCAACGGGCTTTTTTATGACCGGCTGCGGTCCTGAAGCACCAAAGGAAGTAGTTCACGCCCCCAAAATCGGTGATGGCACCAAATGGGGCCGTACCCCTGAAGAAATGGCACTTAATGCCGCACTGAAGAAAGAAGAGTTTTTCACAGAGGATGAGATGAAAAAACTGCATTATCTCGTGGATGTCATTATTCCTAAAGATGATGTGTCAGGAAGCGCTTCAGAGGCTGGGGTTCCGGATTTTATTGAGTTTATCGTCAAGGATATGCCAACATATAAAACTCCGATGCGCGGTGGTTTGATGTGGCTGGACACACAGGCTGAGGACCGATATGGCAAGCCTTTCATGGAGGCCAGCGAGGACGAGCGTATCAAGATTATTGATGATATTGCCTATCCGGATAAGGCAAAGCCAGAAATGGAAAGAGGTGTAACATTCTTCAATACCTTGAGAAATCTCGCAGCCACAGGCTTCTTCACTTCACCAGAAGGCTTTAAAGACCTGGATTACAAAGGAAACACACCAAACGTATGGACCGGTGTCCCGGATGATGTGATGGCCAAACACGGCTTCAAACTGGAAGAAAAATATATCCCAATATATATGAATCCTGACACCAGGCACACCCTGGCCCAATGGGATGATGAAGGTAATTTAATTGGTTAATTGTTTGTTTTGGATGTGGAAAGGCCATCTGTTTCGGCAGATGGCTTTTTTTATTCATCTAATACTCAAAATATAGAACGCTGATGACACAGATCCCGCAAATCTAACTTCCCTCAGGGAGATTATACGGGACCAAGCAATATTTCTGGGGGATGAGTGATTTCCAGGTGGCTATGGTAAGCATAGTCCTCTTTAATTTAGCAATAGGAATGTGTGCCCTATTAACCTAAATTCGATTATAAAATCAGTATAAATCCGTCACGGTAGCGGAGTGAAGCAACCTCGTTTTCTTAATACGGGATTGCCACGTTCCCGATAGCTCGGGACAGGCTATACTTCCTCGCTATGATGGATTGGTATCGATTTTATGGACGAACTCAGGTTACTAAGTTCTCAGACGATATACGGGAAGGGGTTAAAGAGATGAAGTTGGTCAGATAGGGAAAAATAAAGGCTCAGGCTGCAAGGGAATTGATGGATGAATCATAAAATCAAAGCTATTCCCAAATTTGAACTGGAACTCAAAAAACTATATGAGTCTCCGCAATCATACACGTAGCCAAGCATAAATGAATAAATTGTGTTTCCGTCCTTTTATTCAGGTGTAAAATTGCTTTCAATAGGTCTTCATGAATCTATGCATTTCCATTGATGAAAAGGACGGAAAATCCAGTCCGGTGGTGAGCCCTTTAAATTGGGAAAAATAAGTTTTCCAGTGAGGACAATACGTTACCCAATTTAATCTAAGAAAACTGCTCCGGCCTGAAAATGAATGGATCTCGCTGTTCCACGACACGAGCTAATTCATTTTCTTAACGGCCTGCTCATTTTTCTTAAACCGGTCTCACCAAGGGCCTTCCTTAACTTTCCAAATCACATTTTATAATGGTACCACTACGTGTAAAATTACCGATAGTCATTAAAAACTAAAGAAGAAATCCCCATCCCTTAATTTTCCAATTTTTAATCTTTCAATTCTCTAGGGCTCCACCCGCTCGAAGACCATTCTCCCTTTCTTCTCACTCCCATTGACCAAAGGGACAAGTACCAGTTGGCGTACATCCAATTCGAGAATTTTAGCCCGTTTGTCTCTCTTAGCTCCTATTTCGGTAATCGTAAGAAGGGAGTCCCTCAGCGCGTACGAGGCTTTTCGCTCTACCACAGAGCCATTTCTGAGGTCAGTGAAAAATAAACTGTCCCGGCCAGTAAAATGATAAAAGGTATTTTCCATCAAACGGTCAATCTTCCGGTCCATACCCTCCCGGACTTGGGGAGTAGCATTCACATAGCGGTCTGATTGCCGTATTTCTTCGATGGCATCATAATGTTTGAGCTGCCATTGCCCGGTCAATAAAGCAGTGTCAAGCTCCTGACAAAAAGCTACCTGACCAATAAAGACCAATCCCAAAATCAGCAATAATTTCCTCATTTATTTTCACAGTGACGGTTACCATGAAAACACCGAAAATAACGTGCCATAAATTAGAAGATTTGAGAAATATAAAATTGAAAAATTGGTTCCATGCCGATATTTTCGGCCTTCGGGTTTCAGCATTTTACTTGATCTGCCATCCGGCATCCATACACCATCCACCATTCATGTATTTCCTCCAAATACAGGACAGTTAAAACCAACCTTTTCATTATATTATATCACGTAATAACAATAACCCAAAACATCATGTCAGATCACGTTACCGACCTTAACAGAAGAAAATTCATGACCAAGACCGGAGCCCTCGCAGCCGGTTCCTTTTTTATCCATCCCATCGCCAAAGCCTTGCACTTACGGGAAAATCCTGCCGTAAAACTACGTGTAGCACTGGTAGGCACCGGAATCAGGGGCACCAGCATGTTTGGCAGAAGTGTCGTGGAAGATTATCCTGATGAAGTGGAATTTGTAGGTCTGTCCGACATTAATGAAGGGCGCCTTGCTTATGGAAAAAAATACATCGGTGCAGACTGCCCTACCTTTGTGGACTTTGACGAAATGATGGCCACTGTGAAGCCTGATGTGCTCATCGTTACTACCATGGACAGCACGCACGATCAGTTTATCATCAAAGGCCTGGAAGCCGGGGCCAATGTCATCACCGAAAAGCCCATGACCACTGATGAGGTCAAATGCCAGAACATCCTGAATGCCGAACGACGAACCGGAAAACAGGTGATCGTTACTTTTAATTACCGGTACAGTCCACATCGCCAAAAAATCTATGAACTTCTCCATGGCGGAGAAATCGGCACGGTCACTTCGGTGGATTTTCATTGGTACCTGGATACCGATCATGGTGCCTCCTATTTCAGACGCTGGCACGGATACCGCGATAAGGGCGGTACTTTGCTGGTTCACAAGGCTACCCACCACTTTGACCTGCTCAATTGGTGGCTAGATTCCGATCCCGAGGAAGTTTTTGCCTATGGAAAGCTGGAATTTTACGGCAAAAACGGCCCCTTTCGCCATACCAACTGCCGTCCATGCCCACATAAAAGCCAATGTAACTTCTACTGGGACATCACCCAAAGCGAACGGCTAACCAATCTGTACACTGACAATGAACAGTATGATGGCTATCTCCGTGATGGCTGTGTCTATCGGGAAGATATCGATATCTATGATAAAATGGCCGTGCAGATCCGGTATATGAACCAGGTACAGGTCAGCTACTCCCTGACTACCTACTCTCCCTATGAGGGCTACCGCATCGCCTTTAACGGCACCAAAGGCCGTCTGGAGGCCTGGATCAAGGAAAGTCAGCCTTGGGAAGTAGAACCTGCCGATGAACTCCGCCTGACCAAAAACTTCGGTGAATCAGAAATCATCACCATCCCCCATTCCGGTGGAGGCCATGGTGGCGGGGATACCCGGCTAAAAGACAAGCTCTTCAAGGACCCCGATATGGCCGACCCCTACCGCCAGTCTGCCGGTACCCGGGACGGCGCCATGTCCATCCTGATCGGAATCGCCGCGCGAAAAAGCATTGAGAGCCAAAAACCAGTCAAAGTCGCTGATCTCGTGGATATCAAATTGCAGGCGAAAAGACCAAAATGAACCATAGCCATGAAAGCATGAATAAATAAGTCATTCGTGCTTTCGTGGTTTAAAAAGCCCATCTGCAGTTAAACGTAAGTCATAATTTCCCAGAAATATAATTTGATCCAAGCCCATACCATACACCGTTTATAAATCAATCTTCGTCAAAATATGACCTATAAATAGTGGTTTTATTGATCAATGTAGAATCTTCTCATGTTCCAGTCTAAGTCTGAAGACTTCGACCAAGATCAAAAAATCACAACTACAAATAATACACAGCTCAAACCTCCCCCATTGGTCCAAGTCTCCAGACTTGTGACCTATATTCCCTTAAATCTGCAGACTTCTATCTCTTCTTTTTTAGATATAAAATTCGTGATAATCCGTGTAATTCGTGGACTACACCATCTTCTTCTCACTGGCATCCAATACCAATGCAGCCCCATAAGCGGACCCCAAAGGAAAGTCGGAAAACACCAGCTCATAATCCGGCAGGTAATGTCTGAGCAGCTCCATAAACACCTCATTGTGCACAAAACCTCCATCAATGAATACCTTTCGAATGGAAGAGTTGCCCTGTGCGAGCTTCAGCGAGGCCACCTGTAGCAAGCTTAGCCCCCAAATCAGATGGTGATAGGCCTCTTCAAAACTGTCAAATGCCTCAGGTTTCCAATCATTTCCTCGATAAAGCGATCTCACCAATGGTGTCTCAGCGATATACTTGGGATAAAAAGTATTGCTGGCTTTTCCATCTTTGATCTCCTGAATGATGGACGGATCAGCAGGTACGGTCTTGTAATATTTATCAGGCTTGCCAAAAAACTTATTGATCCTGTCAATCTGGTAATTGAATTCATATCCCATGAAGAAGCGAGATGCCTTCACTGGATTGCCATCGATACTGAGAAAATTGAGGCAATCATTATGTAATTCATCTTGTGTCAACGGATCTTGGGTAAATGGATTGAGAGAAATGCTCCAAGTGCCCGTGCTGATCAACAGAAAAGGCTCCTTCTCCCTGACCAAATATGAAGCCAGCGCAGACGAACTATCATGAATACCGACGCCAATATCCACTTTTCGGCCACACAGCTCTGCTGAGTACAATTGACCAGTCGATGCGATCTCCGGAAGCACTCGATCGATACCTTCTTGCTTTACCCAATCATGATAATGACCTTTTTGGAAGTTCCATAGCCGCGTGTGACAGCCGATGGAAGTAGGTTCACTCACGGCCTTCCCCGTAAACAGGTAACTGAGGTATTGGGGAAAATGCAGGGAATACTGAATTCTGGCAAACAGCTCAGGTCTGGTCTTCTTCAGCCAATACAGCTGCAAACCGGAATTTAACATCCCCAGGGAAGGTGAGGCTGTCTCCACATTATTGGTTTCCTCCGGATACTGCCGATAAAATTCATTGATGATTTCTGCAGGAATTTCCTTCAGGTAATTGTACAGGGGAGTCAATGGCTGACCGTCTTCCCCGATATGGACAAAAGAAGCACCATAAGTAGAAAAATTGATCCCCTTAAGCTCAACGTCCGGCGATTGGCAGATTTTTTCCACCGTGGATTTAATCCATTCGGTCAATGCTGCCAGGTCATCACATTCAACACCATCCTCATCCACTGTCAAAGGTATCTTGTTATACTCCTGCTTGATTTCATTGGTCTGTTCATCAAACAGAAAGAACTTCTTGTTGGTTTTTCCTATATCAAATATGGCGATTACCGGTATTGGCGTCATGGGGTAAGTTAATTAAACTTCACGTTAGAAGTAAGTAATTCAAAACCGGCAATCCAGTTCAATTTTTCAGAAGAAAATTTTCAAACCTATTAAACCCTTGAAAAAAGAGATGAACGGATCGCCGGAATTTGAAGTAATGGTATGAATCTATTTTAGCATATGTTCGAAGGTTAACCCTTCTTCCAAGTGTTATTGCGAGGAGTTGGTGAGAAAGCAATCTCGTATTTAAAACCGGGGATTGCTTCGTCGTCCTACATCCTCCCTGTCTATGGCACCAGACGAGCCCATTTGGTGACAGGCAGGCTCACAATGACGTTAAACAGGCTGTTAAAGCCCCGTAGAAATGACTTTCTCACCACGCTGAGTAATCAGTTCCTTGCGGACATTAAGTCTTCGATAAGCTCCTATTGGGTCCAAGGCTCCTTCAGCTTGTAACCTGGCTTCCGCCAATAGCGGACGTACATCTGTACGATAGGCAGCTTGAAGAATCTCCTGGGCCAAGGCCGGATCATTGTTTTCCCTTGCCTCTTCCAATGCTGTACGATCCACCAACAGTGCTTGTGCATAGGCCAGCTTAATGGCTTCCAACGATTGCAATAAATCCTCCAAGGGATCCTTCAGGTTATGGCTGGCATCGATCATCCAAGCTGGATAAGGATTATCGGAAGAAGGGTCTTCCATGCCGTCCACCAGTTCATTGAAGATCAAAAACAGCTGATACGGCTTCAGTGCCCCTACGGTCACGTCATCATCGCCGTATTTGGAGTCATTGAAATGAAAACCGCCCAGTTTGCCCACCATCATCAGGGTCGCTACGATCTGCTCGATATTGGTATTGGGCAGGTGATGGCCAAGATCCACCAAACTGTACGCACGATCACCCAACTTATCGGCCAGCATATGGGAGGTGCCCCAATCCTGAATAACAGTCGAATAGAAATTTGGCTCATAAGGCTTGTATTCCACAAACAGCTTCCAGTCAGCAGGCATGCCTGCATAAATTTCCTGTAGTGACTCCAAGGTTCTTTGGAACGCCTTCTTGAAATTTAGCTGGCCGGGGAAAGAAGATCCATCTGCCAACCATACCGTCAGTGACTTGGAACCCAGCGCATCACCGTACTTGATTACCTCAAGGTTATGGTTAACAGCCTGTTTTCTGACTTCCTTGTCTGCATGGCAAAGCGAACCAAATTTATAGGAATGCTCCTGGTCTGGCTGGTCCTGAAAAGTATTGGAATTTACCGCATCAAAGATCAATCCATGTGAAGCGGCCAATTCCTTGGTAGCTTGTACATCCTCAGGAATATCCCACGGAATATGCAGGGAGATCGCACCGGCAGATTTGCTTAGCTGATGCAGCAAGCCTACATCGGCGATCTTGTCCTCTAAGGTACCCGGCTCACCGCCTCCGGAAAACCTCCCGAAGCGGGTGCCACCGGTACCGAGTGCCCAGCTGGGTACGGCTACCTGAAACTCCTTCAGCTTTTCTACGATGGCTTTGCTGTCAAAACCCTTTCTTCCCAGTACATCGCTCAAATGATCAAAACTCTCCCGGTGTTCCGGAAGAGCTTGATCGTTAAGCTGTTTTATTTTTTGCTTGTCTATTCGCATAATGATTATCTCACAAAAGCAGCGGCCACACCACCATCAACATTCAGAATATTACCTGTACACTTGCTCAGGTGACCACCTACAAAGGCAAATACACCATTGGCTATGTCATCTACACCGATGATTTCGTTCAGGATCGTTCTTTTTGCATAGAAAGCCGGCAGTTCCTCTACGGTGATGCCATAGGCTTTGGCTCTGCCCTTTGCCCATTCGCCTTCCCAGATTTTACTTCCTTCGATCACGGCATCAGGATTCACCACGTTTACGCGGATTTTATCCTTGCCCAGTTCAGCAGCCAGCAGACGGCTCATATGTACCTGTGCGGCTTTGGCAGTGCCATAACCTACGTTGTTAGGGCCGGAAACCAAGGCATTCTTACTGGCAATATTGATAATATCACCGCCAAGGTTTTGTTCTCTCAAAATTTCCACACCGGCTTTGGATACGGCAAATTGGCCTTTTACCAGTATATCCTGTAGCAGATCCCAGTCTTTTTCCGAAGTCTGTTCGATCGGCTTGGAGATGGCCAGACCAGCACAGTTGACAATGATATCCACACCACCAAATTTCAGTGCGGCTTCCTTATAGGCTTTTACGATATCGTCTCCCTTGGTCACGTCCATCACGGCACCTGCTCCCACATCTTTAGAATAGGTAGCTACAGCTTCATCCAGACGATCCTGGTTGATATCCGTAATGAACACGCAAGCCCCTTCGCTGGCAAGCTTGTCGGCAATGGCCTTGCCAATGCCACCGGCACCGCCAGTCACCAACGCTACTTTTCTGGAAAGCGGTTGTTCCTTGGGCATACGCTGAAGCTTGGCCTCTTCAAGCAACCAGTATTCTATATCAAATGCCTCCTGCAAAGGCAGGGCAACGTATTCAGAAACGGCTTCCGCACCGCGCATTACATTGATCGCATTGATGTAAAATTCACTGGCCACACGTGCTGTCTGCTTATTTTTGGCATAAGAGAACATGCCTACTCCTGGCCAAATGATGATCACAGGATTCGGATCACGCATGGCGGGGCTATTGTCTCGCTTATGGTCTTCGTAATATTTCTTGTAGTATGCCCGGTATTCTTCGAAATCCTTTTGTAGCTTTTCCTTGATTTCTTCGGCATTGCCCAAGTCAATATCAGCAGGAAAATCCAATACCAAAGGCCTGATCTTAGTTCTGAGGAAGTGGTCAGGACAGCTTGTTCCAAGCGGTGCCAGTTTTTCCAGGTCATGGCTATTGCCAAACTGCAGGACACGCTCGTCATCGGTGAAGTGACCGACCATTCTGTTGTATCCTGAAGCTAGGCCTCTTAGCACGGGGGCAATGATGGAAGCCTGCTCTTTACGCTGCTCTGGAGCCAGCGACTCCAACTTTTGTCCTCCAAAGACCGGCCGGTCTTTGCCATAATTTTGCTCCAGATATTCAGAAGCTTTGTCAATTACCTCAAGGCTATTGATATAACAATCATAAGCCGTGTCTCCCCAAGTGAACAGTCCGTGACCGCCCAACATGATGCCGCGGATACCAGGATTATCGTTCAGTGCCTTTTCCAACTGTAGGGCCAGATCAAAACCGGGGCGCTGCCACGGTACCCAAGCAATCTGTCCTTCGAAAAGTTCTTCGGTGATCTTCTCACCGTCCTTTGATGCCGCGATCGCAATGGCCGCGTCAGGATGCAGGTGATCAATGTGCTTAAACGGCAAGAAAGCATGCAACGGCGTATCTATAGATGGCGCCTTAGAGTCAAGATCATAGATGCAGTGGTTAAACAAGCCGACCATCTCATCTTCAAACTCTAAACCTCGGTATACATTCTTCAGGGAATGCAGCTTCTCCACATAAAGACCGGCAAGGCCACTTCTCTTCAAAGTACCGATGTCTCCACCTGATCCTTTTACCCACATCACTTCTGTCTCCTCCTTGGTCAAAGGATCGATTTCCGTGGTCTTACAACTGGTATTTCCACCACCGTAGTTAGTGATGCGAAGGTCCGCACCAAGGATATTGGACCTGTAGATTAGAAGGGCTACCTCGTCTCCTTCTAGTTTCTGGGCTTTTTGCTCATCCCAGAGGTAATTTACATGCTTAAAAGTACGTTCTGCTGTGCTCATTATTTATGTATTTTTTTAATTGCAGATTTGAAGTTTATAATAGCGAAATTATTCTTTTTAAACTAAAATACTGTCCTGTTCTGTACTGATAAAACCGCCTGCATAAGGATTTGATCGTCAATCACATTACTTGATCTCAAACCTAATTTCTTCTTTGGCTGACTTTATTCCTGCTGCCCAAAGCACCTTTTCGGCCACATCATAGCTCCAGCCTGCCTGGCCATTTTTGATGGCCGCTGCATCTAATGGGCTAAGCCTTTCCCCGTCCAGTTGTACCTGCGTAGGAGGGGTTTCTGTGTGAATTTTCAAGACATAGCTTCGTGCCCCAGGATCATAGCTTCCTTCCGCCTTGCCCACCAGCACTTCCAATCCGTCCTCATGCTCATTGGTTTGAAAGCGCGTCTCGGAATAATGGCCTTCCATATATTCCTCTGAAACACCATCATCCTCAAAAAGACGGTATGATGAAGAAGCTCCGGGAAAAATATCAAGGGTGATCGTGCCATAGGCTTGCTTATTGTCATAGGTCACCGCATCCTGCATGGGAATGATAGCCCCTTCCTTCACAAAAATCGGCAGCTCATCGAGGGGAGTGACAATATTATAGTATCGCTTACCCTCATATTTGGTACCATCCCAGTAGTCGTACCAGGTACCCTCTGGCAAATAGACAGTTCTGGTCTGGGCCTCTTTAGTCAATACAGGACATACGATCATGTGATCGCCAAAATAATATTGGTCGTCCACTGTGTAGGTATTATAATCATTTTGGTGCTCCAATACCAAGGCCCGCATGATCGGCTTACCCGATTGGTATTGCTGAAATGCAGTAGAATAAATGTAAGGAATCAGGCGATAACGTAGTTTATCATATTGGGTAAAGATCTCCTCTGCCGTGTCACCATAGTTCCAAGGCTCTTTATATCCTGGGTGATCCATCCCAAACACATGTGCCACGGGGCTGAACATCCCAAACTGTACCCATCTGGCAAACAATTCCGGATCAGCATCATGCTCAAAACCTCCCATATTATGCGACCAGTACCCTACACCGGACAGGCCGATATTGATCCCTGCTTTTATCACAGGTCCATAATATTGCCATTCACTGGGCCAGTCCCCTGCCCAGATAAAGGGATAGCGCTGGATGCCGGCATAGCCTTCACGGGTATGATTCATACCGCGCATGCTGTTGTATTCTTTGAATTTCTCATAGGGCGCTTTTGCATAAGCTACAGGGAAGACATTGTGGAGCCTTCTGGCCTCTTCAGTCCTTGGCCCTGTCTTGTCGCTTTCATTCGCCTTACGGCCAAAAGCACTTCCCTCATCGGTTTTAAGGAACATGGCACCAATCTCTGCGATTCGCATCACGCCCTTGTCCCACCACCAGTCCACAGCCTCTTCATCAAAGAAATTGACAAATTCGCCGGGATTATCTTCTTCTGGATAGACATACCCTTGGTCCCGTGCCTGATTCAGCAGGTCCAGCTTTTTGCCATTGTCAAACCGGGGCCTCAGGTGAAGCCCTACCATATTGACGTCCATGGCATAGAGACTGTCAAACATACTCTCTGGATCTATAAAGGTCTCCCTCCATTCAAAGGTCGTGGCTCCGCTACCACCGTTTTCACCAAACATCCTCCAAGTAGAATCCAAGTGCAGCACATCAAAAGGAATTCCTTTTTCCCTGTATTTTCTGGCAAGCTCTACTACATAGTGCGTACTGGTCATTTCTTCATGTCCCCATGTACCTCCACTATAAGTCCCCACGTGAAGCCCATGGGCGAAACGCGGCAATAATGGTGACCGGCCTGTCAGACCGGTATAATGATAAAGCAACTTGGAAAAATCTGGTCCATACATAAAGAAATAATCCAGCTCACCACCATCTGCCTCAAAGCTCAAGTGCTCATTGCTCTCGGAACCAAGATCCCAATGTGTTGCATAGGAATTATGGAAAAAGATGCCGTAGCCCTTTGTGCTCATAAAAAAGGGAACAGGAGCATAATTGGCCTCCATTACATTATAAGCGCCAATAATATGAGGTCTACCTAATCCTCTACCCACGTTCAGCTCCACCTCTTTGCCCCTACGATCCAAAAAGTCCATGCGCTCACCAAAGCCGAAAAAGTGCTCATCTGGCTGTAGCGTTTTTACTGCTCCCACCGTCTCAGCATCCTGATAAGCTCCACCGTCAGCATCTGAAACATCCTCGCCGGAAAGCAGATTCCCCTGTGTGTCATACACACCAATGTTTAAGCTGAATTGGTCCACTTTCACTACCAGTCTGCCTGTCTCGAAGGTAAAGCTACCTTCCTCTTTGGTCGTTTTTACAGGAAGAAGATCAAACGCTTGCTGCTTGAGCATATAGGAGTATTGTTCTTCAGGCTGCTCGCCCCAAAAAGTCTTCACTCGAAAGACCTCGGGTGAGTGAAATTGTAGCTGCAGATTTTTGTTTCCGGAAGAGATCCGGTAGGTGTTTTGGTCCTTAGAAAGTTCTCCTGAACTATTTTGGGCTATTAAAAGGCCAGTTTGAGCCAAGAAAATGAAAAAAGCTGCAAAGAAATGTTTACTATTCATGTAGCTGTTAATTGATTTTATAGGTTTATTTACGGTAACTTTAATGTCATATTTGGAAAGCAGGACTCCACCTTCCGAGGGGAAATATAAGTCATTTCTTATCCAATGGTGTACTTTACTTACCTGTCCATGAATCGGATGGGCTTGACAGTGTTCGCACGTATATATTTCGGAATGGCCACATCGGCATTACTCGGGCTCGAAAAAGCTGATGCCCTTTTACCCGATTTCCCCGAAAGATTTATGCCTGCCTAAACACCGTTTCGCCTCCTTCATCCAAAACAGTATGGTGCAGGATGAACATTCGGCCTGCCAAACCTATATTAGGATTTCGAATCAAAAAACTATGCGAGTAGGACTCTTTATACCTTGTTATGTAGACCAGTTTTATCCCGGAGCGGCACAAGCCACCTTGGAGCTTCTGGAAAAATATGGCGTAGAAGTCGCCTATCCCCTTTCCCAGACCTGCTGCGGCCAGCCCATGGCCAATTCAGGTTATGAAAGATATGGAAAAGAATCTGCTGATCTCTTTATGAAGAATTTCGGCCAGTTTGAGTACATCGTGGCACCTTCTGGCAGCTGCACTCTTCATGTCAAGGATCATATCCTTCCGAAAACCGAAGACTCTCCCAAGATCTATGAACTTTGTGAGTTTCTGACGGATATTTTGAAAGTAGATAAAGTGAATGCCAGCTTCCCCCACAAAGTGGGATTCCACTCGAGCTGTCACGGACTACGCGGACTACGCCTGGCCAAGTGCTCAGAACGAATGGATCCGGAGTTCAACAAGCCCCTTTCCCTGCTGAGCAAAGTCGATAACATCGAAATGGTAGAGCTTGACCGTAAGGATGAATGCTGCGGCTTTGGAGGAACTTTTGCCATTGCAGAAGAGGCCATATCCGTCACCATGGGCAATGACCGAATCGCTGATCATCAGCGAAATGGTGTGGAAGTGCTCACTGGTGCCGACATGTCCTGCCTGATGCATATGCAAGGCCTGCTCAAACGCCAAAAAAGCCCCATCAAAGTGATGCACATCGCCGAAATCCTTAACGGAAATAAAGTGGAGAGTAACGGGTAGTGAGACTTGAGACAATTTGCCCCTCCCCTTGCAGGGGAGGTTAGGCGGGGTAGATTGGGGCAGACAAGCACAATTCGTTATGGATGGCTGCTGCTCTTCTTATAGCAAAAGTCCAGAGGAGTTAAGGAATTGGTCTAAAATTCCATCTAGGGATGGACCAGTTATTACTATGTTTGACAATGAAATCTAATAATTCATCCGGTCAACTATAATCAGGGAAGTACAAATAACCAGTTGTGGCAAGTCTACGACTTGGCACTTTGTAAACTTGAGTCTCCGACTCGCTAAAACAGGATAGACACTTAGAAATATTGAAGTTCTAAGATGGATATTCCCGCTCTTTCCTACCAACACTTGGCAGGTCAGAGACAACAGCATAATATAATGGAAACATGAAATTAAAGACCCACGCCGAAGAAGCGGCAGAATTTATAAAAGACGACGCCAGGACCCACTGGCATGACGAAACCCTTTGGCATGTGCGTTCCAACAGGGATCGTTCTGCCCAGGGAATTCCCGAGTGGGAGACGCTGCGGGATACGGCTTCAGCGACCAAAGACTATGTACTTTCCCATCTGGGAGAGTTGTTGGAACAATTTGAAGCCAATGCTAAAGCGAATGGTGTAGAAGTACTGTGGGCCAGGGATGCCAAGGAGCACAATGAACATGTTTATCGCATCCTTCAGGAAAACAAGGTCAAAGACATTGTCAAAAGTAAATCCATCCTGACCGAGGAATGCGGCCTGAACCATTACCTCGAAAACAAAGGTTACGATGTGGTGGACACGGATTTGGGTGAACGCATCATCCAATTTGCAAAGCAGACGCCCAGCCATATCGTACTACCGGCCATCCACCTAAAAAAGCAGGATATTGGAAAGATTTTCCATGACCATATCGGCACTAAAGAAGGCGCCAGCGATCCTAACTATCTCACAGAGGCCGCGAGACAGCACTTGCGCAAGAAGTTTGTAGAAGCCAATGCGGCCATCACCGGTGTCAACTTCGGCATTGCCGAAACGGGTGGCTTTGTGGTCTGCACCAATGAGGGCAATGCCGATATGGGCACACACTTGGCAGATGTCCACATCGCCTGCATGGGCATCGAAAAGCTCATCCCAAGAGCCGCCGATTTGGGTGTTTTTCTTCGCCTTTTAGCGCGAAGCGCTACGGGACAGAGTATCACCAACTACAGCTCCCATTTCCATCGACCTGCCAAAGGCAAAAAGCTCTACATCATCCTAGTGGACAATGGCAGAACTGAGCAACTAGGCCGGGAAGACTTTAAAAACTCGCTGAAGTGCATTCGTTGTGGGGCATGCATGAATACTTGTCCGATCTACCGACGAAGTGGAGGACACAGTTATAACTATGCCGTCCCAGGACCTATAGGCTCCATCCTCTCTCCTGGAAGGGACCTCAAAAAACATAGCACCTTACCTTTTGCCTCCACCCTGTGTGGCTCCTGCTCGGATGTCTGTCCTGTCAAGATCAATATCCATGAACAGCTCTATAAATGGCGCCAGGTGATTACCGAAAACACCAATATGGACACCAGCAAAAAATTGTCTATGAAGGTGGCCGGAATGACCTTCGGGAAGCCTGTCCTCTACGACCTGGCAGGAAAAGCAGTCAGAACAGCCCTGAAGATCACCCCCAAAAGTTTGGTCTACAGCAGTATCAACGTGTGGGGGAAACACAGGGACCTACCAGAAGTCCCCAAGGAGAGTTTTAAGGAATGGTATAAGAAAAACAGAAAACAATGACCAGCAAGGAAGCCATATTAGCAGCAATAAAAAACAACAAGCCTGAAGCCACCCCTTTACCGGATTTTCTTACATTTCCTGAAGAGGAGAATCTCGTAGATCGGTACGAAAAAGGATTGACGGGCAATGGCGGCAAACTCCAAGTGGTGAATTCTATGGAAGAATTGGATGCTTTCGTAAAGGAACACTACTCCAATGACCTACTTATCGCCTCATTGGTGGAAGAGGTAAAAGGGAATGTGGACGTAAGTAAAATCTCCGATCCGCACGACCTGGAACATGTCGAACTTGCTGTTTTGAAAGGGGAATTTGGCGTATCTGAAAATGGGGCCATCTGGATGCCAGAAAAAAATGTCGTCCATCGAGTGCTTCCTTTTATCGCCCAGCACTTGATCATTGTTATCCGCGAAGAAACCTTGCTCACCGATATGCACAGGGCCTATGAAAAGGTCAATGTGGCAGATGATGGCTACGGAGTGTTCATCGCAGGTCCCTCCAAGACAGCCGATATCGAGCAGTCACTGGTCATCGGAGCCCACGGTCCCAGAAGCCTGACGGTGTTTTTGATAAGAAAGTAAGCTCAAGAAACAGAAAAACACGCGACATCATGGATCAAAAGGCGATCCACATAAGTGTCTCACTGATCCAATGGGTTTTTTCACCGATACATTTTACTAACTTAATGACATTGGAGCATCCCTTTAGGGCAATACCTCAATTCTTTTTGGCTCTTTATGGAATACTGTGGGTAAATTATCCACGGGACTGTCCAACAAGTGCGGAAAGAGCAGGGAAATAGTGGATCAAGCGAAAAAGTTGGGGGGATTAGGGTTGGTTTCGATAGCACGCAGATAGCGCAGATTAATAAGATCTGCGCTGATTTTTTATAATAAACGCGATTTAAAATACCGTCATAGCGAGGAAGTATAGCCTGTCCCGAGCTATCGGGAACGTGGCAATCCCGTATTAAGAAAACGAGATTGCTTCACTCCGTTGCTCTGCATCCGCAATGACGGATTTATACTGATTTTATAATCTTCACATTACTATTGCTAAATGAAAGAGAAATATGCTTACCAAAACCACCTGGAAATCTCTCATCTTCCAGAAATATTGCTTGGTCCGAAATAGTTTTGTTCCTACGGCACACCCCCCTGGAGGCATCCTGATCTTACCAGGCTTAAATGCCCAGCGGCATTGGCCAGGACTCCCTCCTCACGGTTTTAGCCGACAGAAATGTCAGCAAGGATGCTCCTTAGGAGCATTAGCTTGGTAACAGAAATTGGAGACAGCATCCTAACAGTGCCGTAGCTACTGACCATAGGCAAGGAAAACATATGATTATCGACTGTATCAGGAGCATAGACACCCAATTCATCCGTCCACGCGATTCTTCGATCTCCATAGCCCGCTACCGCTCGGTTTACCCATAGTAAATCATATAGAATCCATAATTTGAGCACTCCTTCGTCACACGAGAAAAAATGATCCCTTTTTTCACAAAAAAACAATAGTTAGGATGCCTGTAGTGAATGGCTGCGGGGGGTAGTTTGAAACTACCCCAAAACCACGCCTTCCAGCAACTGCGTCCAATCAAATATTTCCCAATCTCTACTCCTCGTTTAAGTCCAACACTTTTTGGATATCCTTGAAATCACCAAAAAGTACCAGTATATCGTTCTCTTCAATGACCGTACTGCCACTGACCACACCCAAGACCTTTTGACGCTCCTGCATATCTCCGAAAAGATTTGGTCGATTTCTGATCTTGATAATGGTTAGGATATTGACATTAAAGCGATTTCTCACATCTGTTTCGCCGATGGTCTTGCCAATAAATTCTTTTGGAGCATTGAGTTCTACGATATTAAAACCGTCAGAAATATCAAAACTGTCGATCACTCCTTTCATCTCCAGTTTCTTGGCCAATCGCTCGGCAGTCTCTTCCTCTGGGTGGATGATTTCGTCAATACCGATGGCCTTAATTACCGTCTCGTGGGTATTGGTAATGGCGCGGCTGATAATCCGTTTGGCCTGCAACTCCTTAAATACCGCAGTGGCCATAATAGATGCCCCCATATCTTCACCAATAGCGATCAGCACGACGTCAGTATCCTTTATCGGCAGGTTTTTGACAGCCTGTTTATCGGTGGCATTCATGCAGATGGTATGGGTCACCTTTTCCTTGACCCCTTCGATTTTGGACATATCACTGTCCACACCGATGACCTCATGGCCCTTATCGGTCAGTCGGGCAGCTAAATAAGCCCCAAAATTCCCCATTCCTACTATGATAAATTTCATATCCTTAGTTGTTAGTTCTTACGTTATTGGGCCAATCATCCACGGCCCACTGTTTACAGACATTATTGAAACCCACTTCTTGATACTTGGCACCTTGTATGCTTAGGTGATAAAGACACTTTCTTCTGGATAGCGATAACTCAAGTTCTTAACCCCCTTGCTAATGGCAATCAGCAATGTGAGTATCCCTACCCTACCAATAAACATGGTCAGTATCAATACCATTTTACTTCCAAAGCTCAAGTCCCCTGTTATGCCAAGACTTAGCCCCACCGTGGAAAAAGCCGAAAAAGCCTCAAAAACCACACTCATCAATGGCAAATCCCTATCAAACAACATCAAGGCAAAAACCGCTGTTCCAATGACCATAAAAGAAAGAAATGTCACCGCAAAAGCTTTTCTGAGCGTACTACTGGAAATTTCCCTTCTAAACACTTCCACCCTGTCTTTCCCTTTAGCAATGCTGAAGGAACTTAAAATGGCCACTGCAAAGGTACTGGTCTTCAAGCCCCCTCCGGTGGAACCTGGAGAAGCCCCTATCCACATCAAGAGCAAATAAATCAGCACTGTAGGCACTGAAAGTACCGACATGTCCACAGTATTAAACCCTGCCGTCCGGGGCGTCACTGCCCCAAAGAACGAGGTCACGAGCTTCCCATAGGTGTCTAATCCCGCCAAAGTATGGTTTGTTTCCAAAATCCAATAGGAAACAAAGCCTACCAAAATCAAAACCCCTGTCGTCAGTACAATCAACCGTGTTCCAATATTGACTACCCTGGGCAAATGTCGATAGCTTTCCTTGAAAACGATCTTTCTAAACATCCCCCGGATGAAATGCTTCAAGTAACCATAATAATTAAGCACTACAGGAAAACCTATACCTCCCAAAATAATAGAAACAGCAATGATAAGCTGCATATTATAATTATCCCGGAAGCCTTGCTCATAAAGGCCATTGCTCAGGATGCTGAACCCTGCATTACAGAAGCCGGAAATACTATGAAAGATACTGAAGAATATCATTTCACCTACACCACTGAACAAATCGCTATTCAATGAGAAAAATATCAGTATCGCAGCAACGCCCTCCACCAGAAACGTAAATAGGATGACTTTCATCAGTGTACTGAATATCTCTCCAAAATTATCCTCATTGATAAAATCCTTTAGGAAAAGCTGGTTTTGGATACTAAAGCTCCCGCGAAAGAAGAAGCCAAAGAAACTCGTGAAAGTCATCATTCCCAAACCTCCCAGCTGGAACAACAGCATAATGATCAATTGTCCGAATAGGGTAAAATCCTTGGCTGTATCCAATACGATAAGGCCGGTAACACAAACCGCACTTGTGGAAGTAAAAAGGGCATCAATTAAGTGAATGGGGCCATTGGTTGCATTTGGCAGCATTAACAGTACCGTGCCAATCAAGATCAGCACCAAAAAGCTGAGAATAAATATCAGCGGAGGATTTAACTGCAATTCATTAACGCCCAAACTCACTTTGGAAAGCTCAATCAAAAACACCCCTGCTACCAGTAAATCCACCAAGAACCGGTCGGTCGTCGCTTGGGTGACCACATCCAGCCCAGGAATGGCGTAATCTGTAAAGATAAACAGGAGGATACCACTGATGATCAATATGGCCACCAGTTCCGAAATCCGTTTATTGCTAAAAGGTGTTTTGGATTTGATCAAAAAGTACAAGGCAAGGTAACCTGCCCAAATGGACGACAACATGATTTTCAGCAGCAAATGAGAATCTGCTTCGGTCAAAAGCGGCTTTTCAAAACCTTCCTCATAAATCACCAAGGCAAATCCAGCAAAGCTAAGTACCAGGATTACTTTTTCGATGATTTGTTTGATCAGCTTCTTATCAAGATTCATACTTCTGAATTAAATGCGGCAAAGTTAGGCCAACTTGGCAAAAAACAAATGATATATTTCGGTTTTAATTAGTATCAAAGTCTTGTTCCACAATATTTGCAGTGATAGGCGTCTTCATCATGCCCGGTAGCATGACAGGTATGGCAAGACCGCTGATCTTGCTTGCTACGCTTTGTAGAAGCTGATATTTCAGAGGTGACAATCCCCGTAGGAACCGCGATGATCGCATAGCCCAACAGCATGATCAATGAAGCCATAAGTTGGCCAAGTGGAGTTGCAGGAGAAATGTCACCATACCCTACCGTCGTCAAAGTGACGATAGCCCAGTACATGGCTGTTGGGATGCTGGTAAACCCGCTCTCCGGCCCTTCTATAAAAAACATGACCGTGCCCATTACCAAAACGATGGTCACGACAGATCCCAAGAATACCTGGATCTTTAATCGGCTATTATATAATGCCTCGGTCAGTACTTGCGCCTCTCGCAGGTATCGACCGAGTTTCAGGACCCTTAGTACCCTCAAAAACCGCAGTGCCCTGACCACTGCCAAGAAATGGCTATTGGCCACGACCAAGCTAAGATAAGTGGGCAAGATCGCCAGTAGATCCACTATTCCGTAAAAACTAAAGACATAGCCTGTCGTACGTCGGCTTAGCCAGACCCTCAGCAAGTATTCAACGGTAAAAAGGATGGTAAAACCCCACTCTAAGAGATAAAACACCGTCCCATATGCATTGTGCAATGCTTTTACAGAATCTAAAATCGCTATCGTCACACTGCCCAAAATCGCCACCAACAGTATCACGTCAAAACGCTTGGAGGCGACATCATCGGATTCAAAAACAATATGCGCCAGCCTTTTCCTTGTCAACTTCATGATATCATTGGGCTTCTAAACCATTGGATGCTTACTCACTTTGCTTAGCAATAATCCATATCGCATGGATGATCCCCGGAATAAATCCCAACAACGTCAGGAGGACATTGATCCAAAAGGACTTGCCCAATCCCACGGTGAAAAACACCCCCAAGGGAGGTAATATCACGGCCAGTATAATACGAATGATATTTGTCATAACTTTTTTTGTTTCTATTGTCTTTCGTTATAAAACTTATTCTTCTTCTTTCTCTTTGTTCAGCTGGTGTTTATCGAGTAATTTTTCGTAAGAATCTTTCTTTAGATGGTCTGCATCAGGCTCACCAATCAAGAAACTAAATGGCTTTGTAGCATCGGTCATTTCAAAAATAATCTTCATCACAGCCACCATAGGAATAGCCAAAATCAATCCTCCCAATCCAAATAACATCCCACCCAAAAGCAGTGAGATGATGGCAATCAGCGGATTAAGGCTTACTTTTCCTCCTACGATATTTGGTGTAATGAAATTCCCCTCCAGAAACTGTACCACCTGAAACCAGCCAATAACACCCAGCGCGTACCAATAACTGTCCATCGTAGCCAGCGCAAAAAGGGCTGGAATAACAGAACCGATGGCCACCCCGATATAAGGGATCAATATCAATATTGCTGCAAGAGTACCGAAAAACCAAGCGTATTCCAATCCCATGAGCAATAAGCCCACCGTATTGAGCACTGCAATGATCCCCATGACCATCACCAGCCCCAAAAGGTAGCTCTGGATGACATGATAAATTTTATCGATCGTATCCACCATTTTACTTGCGGAAGCTCCTTTGACAGCCTGAATGAGGAAATCTTTAAAGAAATCCCTGTAA
The DNA here is from genome assembly GCF_006575665.1 of Echinicola soli. Lineage (NCBI taxonomy): Bacteria > Pseudomonadati > Bacteroidota > Cytophagia > Cytophagales > Cyclobacteriaceae > Echinicola > Echinicola soli. The sequence goes on along the minus strand of NZ_CP041253.1, from coordinate 1,789,848 downwards.
TACAAGAAAAAGAATGTGTAGAGTGGCACAAGGATGCCATTGGCAAGTGTCCCGCCGGCTGAGCTGAAAACAGATGTCAGGTATTTTCCTACACCGGAAAGGGACTTTTGGCCCTCCTCACGGATTCGCTGTGTCAATTCCCCTGGCTGCAGGCCAAATGTGGACTCTAACCAACCTTGGATGCTATCATAGATATTACCAAAATTATTGGCAATATCCTGGCCGTCCTTTCCAATAACAATTACCTGGTGTACTATAAAATACAACAGCCCTGAAAGAATCATGGACGCCACAATGACCGAAATGATGGAGGCTGCCGCCCTTGGCAGTTTTATTCTTTCCAAAAAGCTACATAATGGAAATAACATAATAGATATTACCAATGCAAACATCAAAGGCACCAACACACTTTTTAAAAAGTAGGCGACGGCCACTGTCAGAAACAGGACGATTAACTTTGCTGCCAGTATGATGCTACTGGGGTATTGCTTTTCCATAAAAACTCCTTTGAAAATTGTTTATAAATTATTTTCGTCAATCGATATTTTCGCCCGGGGTATCGAAGATAAGCCCCATCCTCTTGGCTCGTTCGGCCCATTTGTTTCTGGCCAATACTTGCATATCCCTTTCCTCATCACTCTCATCCTGAATTTCCATGCCCAGCAGTGTTTCTAAAATATCCTCCATCGTCACGATACCAGACATGCCGCCATATTTATCGACGACCAAAGCGATGTGTTCACGTTTATTTAGCATAGTTTCTAAAACCGACGGAATCGGATAATGCTCATACACAATGGTGATTTCACGCTTAAGCTCCGCAAGCTTTTTGCCAAAATTATCCTCGGCAAGCTGTGCCAGTACATCATGCTTCATGATATAACCTGTGATATCGTCAATAGTTTTGTTATAAATCGGAAATCTCGAAAACCTTCTCGAATCAGACTTGGCATAAAAATCCTTCACGGTTTCATTTTCCTCCATGGCTACAGTGACCGTCCTTGGGGTCATGACATTGGTGACCAAAATCGATCTAAACCGGATGAGATTTTGAATAATCTTAGACTCATCTTCCCTAAATATCCCTTCTTTGGTGGCGATGGTCGTCATGGCTGCCAACTCCTCACGACTGGTGGTATGCTGGTCATCGGATTTAAAAAACTGTGTTAAATATTCAGAAACCTTTACCAGCGGATAAAGTCCATAGATCATCACCTTAAGGATTCCTCCAATAAAAGGCACCAGCTGTTTCCAATAGTTAGCACCGATGGATTTGGGAATGATTTCTGAAAACACCAAGATGGCAATGGTCAGGCCTGCGGAAATATAGCCAAAATACTGCTGGCCAAAAACCTCCACCGCCTGCGCACCCACTCCTGCAGCACCCACCGTATGGGCGATAGTGTTAAAGGATAGAATGGCCGCCAAGGGTTGGTTGATATTCTCTTTTAGCACCATCAGCTGCTTGGCATAGGCCTTTCCTTTTTCCTGCAGTGTAGCAATGTACGAAGGTGTAATGCTTAGTAGCGCTGCTTCCAGCATGGAACACAAAAAAGACACCCCTATCGCCAGCGTCAGGTAAAGGATTAATAAAACCATATGAGTATATGTGGTATTATCATTTAAATTACTAAAAATAAACAGGTTCTTCAATTAGCTATAACAAAATCATGCCACGACTTGCAGCCATGGCATGATTAAGTGGTAAATAAGCTTATAATGTCATATTCATGAACATCGATTTTCTTCTTTGCCGATCTGTTCAGGATTATTTTTCCTCATATTCAGGCACCTTCGGCTGGATGGGGGGATGCTCTCTCAGCAGTCTAAGTGTTTCCTCTATGGCTTTTTCCAATTGTGGATCGGTGCCATTGGCCAATGCAGTAGGGTCTTCAGCTACCTCAATATCAGGATCTACGCCATGGCCCTCTTTGAACCAACCGCCATCAGGGTCAAACATCCTAAAAGTAGGTACGGTCACCGAGCCTCCGTCAATCAGGGAAGGAGCTCCCGAAATGCCGATCAACCCTCCCCAAGTCCTGGTCCCGATAAGTGGGCCAAGACCTGCCTTGCGGAAATAATCCGGAAATGCGTCACCACCTGATCCACTCCAGCCGTTTATCAGCATTACTTTCGGGCCAAAATTGGCGACTTGTGGCCACTGCCATGTCTCACCATCCCGCACTGCCCAAAAGGCCAACGGCTTTCTGTCAAGTAATTCGATAAATCTATCCGGAATCTGACCTCCATTATTGAAGCGTTCATCGATGATCAGGCCTTGCTTGTCAAATTGTGCATAAAACATCCTGGCCAATTCCTGCTGTCCGTCATAGCCTGTACTCGGGACATAGATATAGCCGATCTTACCATCCGTAGCTTCCTCAACACGCTTTCTGTTTGCTTCTATCCAAGCCAGGTTCCTTAGCCGTGTTTCCGAGCCAAGTGTCTTAACCATTATCTTTTTCGCACCGTCCAGGTTGGGCTTGTCATTTACGGTCAGCTCCACGGTCTCCTTTGCCAAATCCTCAAAGGCTGCCCAAGGATCCTTTTCCATATCCAATGGCACGCCATTTACCGCAAGAATAAAATCCCCTTCACCCACATCCACGCCAGCTTCATCCAACGGCGACCTGGCCTCATTGTCCCATGGAGCACCTCGGATGATCTTCTTCACATAATAGGCATCATCTTTCACGCCCCAGTCGATGCCCAAATAACCAACAGACTTGCCAGAAGCACTTTCTGTATCTCCCCCGCCCCTGTAGGTATGGGATGCACTGATCTCCCCGATCAGTTCTCCAATGATGTAGTTGACATCTTCCCGGGTGATCGCATTATCGATCAACTTACCATAATGGTCACGCATGGCTTCCCAGTCTACTCCGTGCATGTTAGGGTCATAGAAGAAATCCCGCTCCAGGCGCCAGGCATCATTAAAAATCTGTCGCCACTCTTCTTTGGGCACCAGTGTCATCTCCATCTTGTCCGTAGGCATTTTATCCTCCAGCTTTTTGCCTTCGCCAATGCCGATGATGCCAAAAGCACCTTGGGAAACTACCAGGGCCTTTTCCCCATTGGCCGTCAAGCGGTATCCGCTGACATTGCCCATCACGGTCTTGGATTCCCGCTCTTCCAGATCATAATAGACAAGTTCTGATTGATGGGATTCGGAACCAGTGACGGGATGTTTTAGGTAAAGTATTTTGCCCTTTACTGCTCCCAAACTGCTATAATTACCTGCTGCTGGCGGCAAAACCACCAGCCGTCGCTCCAAACCATCCCAATCAATTTTTACGGCTTTCTCTTTTTCTTCCTCATCGCCTTCTTCCTTCTTTTTATCATTCTTGCTTTTGCTGTCTTTTTCATCTGATTTTTCTTCCTCCTTCACTGAGGTAGAATCATTCTTCGGTGCCAATGGAGAAGCCGTTTCCTTGCTCAAAGGAATCGCTGCCAATTGGGTGGCATTGGCGTAGACCCAAGTGCCTTCAAAGTCACTGTACACCGGATCAAAATCCCGGTTCGTCAAGCAGTACAAATATTTTCCTTCCGGTCCAAAAACGGGATTATTATCACTATAAAAGCCTGAGGTCACCTGGTGGAGTTCCCCAGCTTCCGTATCAAATACCGCAAGGGCATTGTGCTGATTGGTGAGATTCTTTTCAAATGCCAAATAGCGGCTATCCGGTGACCAGGAAACTGAAAAATTATCAAGACCATATTGAAACAGGGATTTCTGCTTGTCCACATGGGTGGTTTTATCCTTTTCCTTATCGTAGACATAAATGTCCATGGCCTTATCCACGAAAGCCAGCTTTTTGCTATCCGGTGACCAATAGAGTTGATAGCGATAACCTGCTCCATATGCACTAAGTTCCTTTTCCTCGCCACCATTTTTCAGGTCTTTGATCGTCAGCTCATACTCACCGGACCGATCACTCCAATACGCCATATAGCGTCCGTCCGGTGACCAAGAAGGATAGCGCTCCGCCACACCGGAAGATTGTGTAAGGTTGATTACTGGACCATCCTTGGCAGGAACTGAGAAGAGCTCTCCGCGCGCCTCGAACACGGCGCGGTTACCATCGTAGCTCGGCCATACATTTTGGATGAAATCCTTCACATTTTCCTTTCGCGGCATTAGTGAAGCTACATCGGTGCTCACTTGAATGCTCACTGCTGCATATTCCTCAGAAGCCAAGTTCAGCAAATAAATCTTGCCTCCCGCGGTAAATACGATTTCTTCCTTTCCAATACTTGGAAACAGTACATCAAAATCACTGAAATCCGTGATTTGTTCAATGTCCTTACTAGCCAAATCATAGCTGTAAATATTGTTACGTTGATGCGCTCCACGATCGGACAGGAAATATATCTTATCGGCCGTCCACATGGGGAATTCGTCATTATAAATGCTATTACTGATATTCTCAGAGGCATGGTTCGCTAGATCAAAGGTGTAAATATCCGTGGCCATTCCTCCTTTATAGCGCTTCCATGTCCTAAACGCCCTACTTTTAGGTGTGTAGGCAATTTGCTTACCGTCTGGCGAAATCATTCCAAATTCCCCGTAGGGAACCGAGAGCTTTTCGGCCAATCCACCATCCACTGATACTTTATAAAACTGGTTATACCGCTGCTTCTCGCTTTCACGGGAGGAGGCAAACAATACGTGCTCCCCATCACCGTACCAGTCCACCATTCGATCGCTCATACCATGGAAGGTCAAACGATCCGGCACGCCGCCTTGTGATGGCATCACATAGACATCTGTATTGCCATTATAGATTCCACTGAATGCCACTTTGGTACCGTCTGGTGAAAATTTAGGGAAAGACTCCGTTCCTTTTGAGGTGGTCAGCCGATTGGCCAGTCCTCCTGCCTTGGGAACCATCCAGATGTCACCGCCATAGCTGAAGGTGATATGGGTGTCAGACACATCGGGGTATTGGGCAATCTTGGCATCCACCTGCGCCCAACTGGCAATAGGCACCAACAAGGCGGCACCTATTAATTTGCTAAGTTTCTTTAACATGATCTCTGAACGTTTTAAGAAAAATCAATTTGATACAAAACCATCGAACGTACGCCACCGTGCACAATTCCAACAAAAAACCGCTCGGGTCTTCCAAAGATAAAAAAATCCTCGAAAGTGGTGTAAAGTAGTTGGAATATTGAAAAATTTGAGGATTGATAGGTCGGAAAATTACAGGACTTTATCCTGCCCTGTAAGCCTCTCGTCACTTGCGATCATTAATTACCTATTTTATGATAATAAACCAGTAAGGATTGCAATCTTTCACCTGTTTTAATAGGAGCAATTTTTATTTCTTTGAGTATGAATAAAATCGTTATCCTTACCGTTCTCCTGGCATTGCTTGGACTACTGTTGTTTTCGTGCTCGACCAAGTCCACCATCATCAAAAACCAATATTGCACTGTTTGCATGAATAAGCAGGACACGATAGTGGTGGACATCTCATTGCCTTCTTTCTCCATTGAAGAAAACGCTAGGCTGAACAATATCATAATAGGACTCTTTAAAGACCAAGGATTCCAACATGTCTTTCGTTGGTACGAACTGGAATATGATCTCTTGGTAAACGGCATCAAGTCCGTTAAAACCGCCGAAGACCTGGCCTTTGCCCATAAAAAGCTAGGTGTGAAGTACGTGGTAAAATCCAACTTGGAACGATATCTGGAAAGACAAGCCAATAGCGACAATGTCAGCAAGCCAACACTGTCATCTCCACATCCAAGAGGACCTATTCCCGTCAGTAATGAAAGTACCGTTAGCCTAAACTTGATAGAAGCCAACCATAACCAGCTGGCCTCTAAACTTACCATTCAAACCCAAGGAAGGGTCCGTACCAAGGACGATGATGACTATGGCACCAGCTTTTCCTCCACGGCTTCTGCCTGGACCACCTTGGAAGATGGCACCAGACGCGGAGCCCGCTTCATGATCGCCGACTGCCAATGCCCGAAAGGCAAATACGCCAGACGCAAGAAAACCAAGTAACCGATTGAGATTGGAAGGTTAAAAGGTTTCAAAAATGGTGGTGGAGAAAGAGCCATGGGGCATTTTATTTATAATGTGAGGTTATGGAAACCTAAAATTAATGGGCTGGTTTAATGGGCTTTCCACTGGACTTCCTGATCTGTCCAAAGCAGGTTTAAAACCCCAAGGGTACAGCGACATTACGCTAACTGCCTCATGCTGCAAGCTCAAATCCACATCTTCAGGATTCATCACATCAATCCGTGTCAACTTTCCTTCAGCATTAATCTTTAGGCTCAAGTGGACATTTCCTTCGATTCCTTTTCGGCGACAGTCCTTTGGATATTTAAGAATAAACGGTCAAAATAAAACCAAATCATGAACACCAGCAAATCCTTAGATTATCGACCATAATAAGCTTTATAAGCGTCACCAGCTTCTTCTCTAAAGGGTATAAAACAAAAAAAACGTGGATATCACTACCCACGTTTTTGTATTATAAAGGTTAATTAACTAACTATTGAAGGCTAGACTATTAGAAGGAGTACCCTAGCTTGATGCTGACCTCCGTGCCTGGTGAAAGGCTGGTGAAAATTTGGTCAGCAGCATTGTAAGAGCGGAACACTTCTTCTTTTTTATCATTCAGCAAGTTCGTTACCTTCAGGCCTGTTTGGAACCGCTCATCAGGACCAAAAGACTTGTTGATGTTAAGGTTCAGGCTGTGGAAAGGCACCGTATAAGTATCTGTTCGGTTAGCAAAACCAATATAAGACAAGGTACTACCCTGAACATTATAATACACACCAGCTTCCCATCCGGATTCCCAGTTTTCATAGGCCAAACCAGTATTGATAATATATGGAGCCTGTCCGGCCATATCCCTTGTGGAAGACACTTCTTCACCTTCTCTGGCAGAGATCTCCCTGGACCTTAACTCAGACTCAGACATCTGGATAGTGGATTTGGTAAAGGTCAAGTTGGCATTGAAGAAGAAGTTCTCTGCTGCCGGAGTGATGATATCCAGTGATTTTCTCACTTCGAGTTCTACCCCTGCCACTTGGCCATCCCCAACGTTTCTTGGCTGGAAAGATCCCGGGTCAGAGAGGAACTGCACCATTTCGATTGGATTGGCAAACTTCTTATAGAAAAGGCTGGCAGAGAAGATCTCTCCACGCTTCGGGAACATTTCCCATCGGGCATCCAAATTATGAATTCGCGTAGATTGGAGATTACCATCCCAAAGTACTTCTGTACCGCCATTGGTTTTTTCCTCAAAAAGTCCACCGATAAACGTCCTGCCAGTAATGGGGTCAAGGATCTCAGCAAAAGACATTTCCTTAAAAGAAGGCCTTGCAATGGTTCTGGAGTAAGAAAAACGCAGGTTCTGGATTTCTCCCAGATCATAGATCAAATTAAGGGTAGGGAAGAAGTCCGTATCATCCAGTACTTTCTCATTGTTATACTCAATTGTCCTTAACTGGTTGATTCCAGTGTAATACTGCTCATATTTTTCCATTCTCACCCCGACAATGGCCTTAAGATTTTCCAAAGGGTTAATTTCAGTATTTACATACACCCCAAGGTTGTTGATGCTGGCATTGTACTCATTGGGGTTGTTTGGCAAGAACAACGGATCATAACGGATACCGTTTACATGATCAGAAGAGAATAGTCTATCTTCGGTAAACACCTCATTTGGATCACCTGAAAAAGGATCCGTATTATTGTTATCTCCCATTTGGAACTGGAAGCTCTGGATCAGAAAATCCCTTTGCTTGTAGGTATAGCTTGTCCCAAAACCAAATTTGGCTGGATTATCCCTGAAGGTGTAATTTTTTATTACATCCACTTTACCCACTAGATTATCCTCTTCCAGATTTCTCCAAATACGTTCAGGAAGCCCCACCTCTGTAGAAATAGAATTATTGGTATCCCTAAATCGTAAAACCCTCACATCCGGGTCATTGATTACCGATCTTGTTGGAGACAGTTTCCAGTTCAGTTCCCAATCATTGGTAGATCCCATTTTATGCTCACCACTTAACAGAATATTGGTTAACGAACGCTCACTGTATTCTATATTGTACTGGTCTGCACCATAAACGGTTCCAACGTTTGTGCTTTCAAAAGCAAACTGCCCCACTTTGGATTCACCGTTTTGGAGGCGAAGGAAATTTAATTTGAATTTGGACAGGCCTGTTTTATAAGCCACTCCGGCCATTCCACCCAGCAGAACATTATTCACACCGTAATCACCGATTTGGGTTTCTAGTGGAGTCAATTCATACTCTCCCGCATTGCTTGGTTTACCAAATAGGTTATACTGAGCATCTTGGAAAAAAGAAGTTTCATTGCTGTAGGTCAATGCCAGGTTATAACCCAGCTTATTGTCATTCCCCACAGCCACTTGATTACCAAAAGACAGTCCTAGACTCATGTCCATTAAGCTACGGTCACGATAACCTCCCATGGTCGGGTTAAATCCTCTAAGGATGCTTTGGTACTCTTGTCCTCTTGGACCATCAGGATTACCTACCACTTGGGCGTACTGAGGAATATCTGTACTACCACCTGTTGGAATATCCCGGTAACCATTGTCAAAGCCTAAAAAGTCGGTGCTACTACCGTTCACACGAAGGTAGTTACTGTTAAAGTGCATGGAAGGATTGTAGCCTCCACTTGCGCTTACTTTGAATGTTTTTTCTTCTGGGAAATCTTTCGTTTCGATATCCACAATGCCCCCTGTAAAATCCGCCGGCAGGTTACTGGTAAATGACTTGGAGACGATAATATTATCGACTACATTGGTCGGGAAAATGTCCATTTGGATGGAGTTTCTGTCCGGATCAAGTCCTGGGATATCCACTCCGTTCAATACGGTTTTGGTATATCGATCTCCCAATCCACGGATATAAACATACTTTCCTCCTTCGATGGATACCCCTGTCACCCTTTTGATGGCAGACGCAGCATCACTGTCTCCAATCTTGCGGAATGTAGAGGCAGAAATCCCATCAATGACATTGGCAGCGTTACGTTTTACGGTCATCAAGGCAGCCTCAGTGGTCCTGATGGCTTTGGCTGACACGACTACGGACTCCAATTCTTCAGTGGCTTCTCCCATCTTGATGTCACTCAGTACAGTGACTTCTCCGGCTTTTACTTCTACCTCACTGATTTCTACTTTATTAAAAGAAATGAAAGACGCTACAAGCGAATAAGTTCCGGGTGCAAGCTTTATTTCAAAAGCTCCATCCAGGTCCGTAACAGCACCGGTTTGTGTTTCTTTGACCAAAACAGAAACCCCGATCAAAGGTTCTCCTAAACCTTCGTCAATAATGTTTCCTCGAATTGTCCCTTGCTGGGCAAAAGCGAGTTGGGGAAGCGCAGCAAATACCAATAAGGTAAAGGCTACAAAGATCTTTTTCATTTTTTTAGAATTATTAAGTTACAGCGAACGATTATAAGTTGAAAAAGTAAAGAGAAGGGATCGAGCACGATCCCTTCTTTATTTGGATGATTGTATTATTTCAAAATGTCCAGAGAACCTGATACGGAAGTCCAAGACCATCCTGCAAAAACAGACTTGTCAGCACCTACCGTATTTTCTCCTTCTGCTACAGCAGTCGTGAAGGCGGCCGATCCACCCAAGAAGAAGTCAGCTACTGTACCACCTTCAGGAAGGGTTACTTCGAAGCTGCTGAATTCACCATCTACAGTTGGCAGCTCGTCAAAAGTCTGACCTTCCACCAGGCTAGTGAAGTAGATATTGGACATGTTTACATTTGTGTTTTCGTCATTGTCCACCAAGCCTGCTGCTCCACCGGCGATAATAGAGCCGTTTGTCAAGGTATAATTTCCATCTACATAAGAACCTTCCGGTCCATCTAGCTCAAAGGACTTGTCTCCGGCATTAACAACGATAAAGTTATCCAAAGTGCCATTCCACGCCTGGTCAGCATCGATGGCATCATCACCTGCATTCCATACGATCGCATTTTTAACACTTACCGTACCACCGAACCATTCGATACCATCATCATTGTTACCGATAACTTCTACATTTTCAATTACTGTAGCAGAGCCTACGCCTCCTAAAGTAAGACCGTTGATTTCGTTACCGTCTCCGATGTTGGCACCTCCATGACGAATGGATACATACTTCACTACACCAGAATTATCTTCGACATCTGATCCACCGTATAGACCATTCGTATCGGATGGTGGAATACCTTCTATTTGAGTCTCAGAATTATCACCACCTACCGAAATAGGCGCTTTACCCAAGATCAATAGTCCACCCCAAAGGCCGTTTTGCTCAGGAGAAAGACCATCTTCATGATAAATTTCACCTGGCTGGATTTCATCCGCCACGGTAGTGAATATAATAGGCTGATCAGCCGTGCCTTCTGCCATGATCTTTGCACCTCTGGCGATAACCAATGCAGTGGCGTTTGCTCCTGAACCAGCTTCACCTTTGATGATTACACCTGGCTCGATTGTCAAGGTCACACCGTCCAATACAGAAACTCTGCTGGCTAGGGTATATACATTTCCTGACTCCAAGGTCATGTCTTCTGAAATGTTTTCACTTAGAACCATTTCATCTTCTGGATCTGGATCCGGTGTTGGAGTTGGGTCATCTTCACCACAAGACGTGAACATCACCGATGCTCCGATCAACATTAAAAAGAGTAGATTGAGTTTTTTCATGATATGAAATTGATTTAGTTTGTTTGCTTTTTTTGTTTTCGCTCCACAAAGCTGAATCAATTTTTCCTCGCCATGGAATTTTTCCAATTATGTATTTTTTAAAAAAGATCCGGTCTTTTAATATTGAATTAACAAAAAGTAAAAAAAAAAGCCTTTGACGGATCAAAGGCTTTGCATAATAAGATTATAGCGGTTATTTCAATGTTACGGATTTGTTAATTGGTATCTTATCCAAAATAATCTGGATCAAATCCCTTGTGTTGACATTGTCCGCTTCGGCTTCATAATTTAAAATAATCCGGTGATTGAGCACATCTTCGGCCACATCCTTGATGTCCTCTGGCAGCACATAATCCCTGCCATCCATAAATGCCACTGCCCTGGAAGCAAGGTTGAGATTGATACTTGCCCGCGGCGACACCCCAAACTGGATGTACTTTGCCTCTTCCTTCAGCCCATATTGTTCTGGGAAACGCGTAGCAAAGACCAGTTCGATGATATAGTTTTCCAACGGCTCGGATATCTGCACTTGGTTGATCTTATCCCTGATTTCAAAGACATCTTCTTTAGAAAGGATCGGATGCACATCTGAGCTAAAACTCATGTTGGCCATCCGTCGCATCACTTCCAGCTCATCGGCTTTGCCAGGATAATCAATGTGCACTTTCATCATAAATCGATCCACCTGCGCCTCTGGCAAAGGGTATGTTCCTTCCTGATCCACCGGGTTTTGAGTGGCCAGTACTAAAAACGGCCTGTCCAGCTGAAAGGTCGTCTCACCAATGGTCACCTGCTTTTCCTGCATGGCCTCCAACAGTGCTGACTGAACCTTGGCTGGTGAACGGTTCACCTCATCGGCCAAAATAAGATTGGAAAAGATAGGGCCTTTCTTCACCTCAAAGTCTCCATTCTGCTGATTATAGATCATCGTGCCGATCAGGTCAGCAGGCAATAAATCGGGGGTAAACTGGATACGGTTAAAGTCTAAGTGAAGGACTTTGGCGAGCGTATTGACTGTCAAGGTTTTGGCCAATCCCGGCACACCTTCCAATAAAATATGCCCATTGGTAAAAAGCCCGATCAATAGCCGATTGACCATCCGGTCCTGTCCCACTACCACTTTTCTGACCTCCTTGATCGCGTCCTGAATCTTTTCCTGATGCATTATACTGAGTTGATTTATGTTTTGCTTAGTTTATGAAATCGCTGGTGGACAGCCACCTTGCTAAATTAAGAAGCCTAATTTAGAATAAATTGCCTTTTAACACAATTTAACAGCCCTCGAAAATCAGAAGTTTTACCGCCCCTTTCGTCTTTTAGGAAAGGGCGGCCTCTTACCATCCCCCTTCCCCATGTGCGCTTTTGCCTTTAGCTTAGATAGCCCTACTTTCAGTAGGCGATAAATTTCATCTTGCTCCATCTCCCGTACCTCGCCTACTTTAAAGCCCCCTATGTCCAATCCTTCCATGGACCATCTTACTAAGCGAAGGGTGGGATGATCCACTGCTGCGGTCATCTTGCGGACTTGGCGATTTTTACCTTCTATAAGGCTCAGCTCCACCCATGAATCCGGAACTGTCTTACGATAACGAATGGGTGGATCCCTTTCGGGTAAAAGAGGAGCATTTTTTTTTAACCTGGCCGTTGCGGGCTTGGTGTGGTACATTTTCCCATCCACCTTTATGGGCACCCCCCTTTCAAGTGCCCGCAATGCTTCTGCATCAGGAACCCCTTCTACTTGGGCCAGATAGGTCCGCTGGTGCCCAAACTGCGGATTGAGCAAGTAATGGTTGAGCACCTTGTCGTTGGTAAGTAGGAGCAATCCCTCGCTGTCCTTATCCAGTCTTCCCACAGGATATACGTCCTTTGGAAAATCACCAACAACCTTTAAGGTGTGGGCTTCCCCACTAAATTGACTCAGGATGCCAAATGGCTTATAAAGCACAAAATATCGGAACATAATAAAAGGATAAGGAACAAAGTTTATGATTATTGGCATTAAGACAAAAAAATACCCCAGAATATCTTATCCCGGGGTACAAATGATGCTAAATTCAGTATTTTAACCCGAAATTAATCCACCTCTTTCACACTCACCTCACCGTCAGCAGACTTGCTCACGATTACGATCATGATAGGCTTAATGGAATGGCTTTGGGCCTCGCCCTCTTCCACTTTGTAGGAAAGTGTCAAATCGCCTTCACCCTCATCGACTAAGCTTACCGGCTTTAGCTCTGTAGCCATATTAGTGGCCGGCTTGGTTACGGCAATCACGTATTGGGTCTGAAAATCGATAGCAGTAGGCTTTCCATCTTCTCCCATCACTGTTGCAGATCCAAAATACTTCGCAAACTCCTCGGCCGTCTCGATCTTGGGATTGGTTAAGCTTGGAGCATCGTTTTTCATAAAGTACTTTTCTGCCACTGTAAAGGAAACCTCTTTTTTCATTGGTGCTTCATGGCTTTCCATACTTTCGGTTGTTGTGGTCTCGGAAGCTTGTTTTCCTCCACAAGCAGCCAGCCCTAGTACCAAGGCTACCGCTACTAAAAATGATCTGTTGTTCATAATGGTATGATTTAGATATTAAATTTCATTTACTTCTTGAGCGTTTGTTTACCAAACACCAACTATTCCCAGTGATACTTCTTTATCATGAAGATAACAAAAAACTCGCTCATTTCCTGTACTCTATTCTTTTCAATAAAAATCACAGGTATTTACATGATCTAGGTTATTTTCACGTATATAAATGCTTTAGGACAAATTCTTAATACTGGGTCAAAGATATATACTAACTTACATTGCATAAAGAGTGCCAATATGAGATTTCTTTTACTTCCCATCTTAATAATTACCTTGCTTGCATGTAGCCGCCCTCAAAAATATCCTGTGGCAGAAGCCTCCGATATAACCAAAGCACAGCTTGATATTCCGCAGCAGTCCATCATTCTTTTGGGTACCATCCAAGATGGTGGATCTCCGCATATTGGCTGTCAAAAAAGCTGCTGCAAAGACTTGTTCAAAACCCCCGGTCCTAGTCGAATGGTGATTTCCTTGGGACTATATGACCAACATGCTCAAAAAAAGTACCTCTTCGAAGCTACTCCTGACATTGCACAGCAACTTAAAATGCTGAAAAACTTTGGGCAGGAATTCCCCAGCGAAATGCCTGATGGCATTTTCCTGACCCATGGGCATATAGGACATTACACTGGCTTGATGTATCTGGGCAAGGAAGCTATGAATGCGGACAGTGTGCCTGTATTTGCTATGCCGAGAATGAAAACTTACCTGGAAGAAAATGGCCCTTGGAGCCAATTGGTCAGTCAGCAAAATATCTCATTGATACTGCTAAAAAACGAAAAGCCCATCCAGCTCACGCCACATATCAAGGTGACCCCCATCACTGTTCCCCATCGTGACGAATTCACCGAAACAGTCGGGTTCAAAATCCAAGGCCCTAACAAAAACGCCCTCTTTATTCCCGATATTGACAAATGGCAAAAGTGGGACAAAGACATTCTGTCGCAAATCAAGGAAGTGGACTATGCGTTTCTGGACGCCACCTTCTTTAGCGGTGAAGAAATCAATACACGCGATATCACCCAAATTCCCCATCCATTTATCATCGAAAGCATGGAAAAGTTCAAGGTGCTTTCCAAAGCTGACAAAGCCAAAGTCATCTTCATTCACTTTAACCATACCAATCCGGTCATCGACCTAAACAGCTCTGCTGCCCGAAAAGTGCTGGAAAAAGGATTTAGAATTGGCCAATTAAATGAGGTTTTTGGGCTGTAAGTCTTCCTGTAAAACCAGAAATGACGGGAAAGCTTTCAGGCAAAAAGCAGAAACAATAAAATCTGCTGATTCACCCGAAAGATTATTTCCCGGTACATTGAGTCGATGGACATCAATATTCTTATAAACCTCAACCAATACTACTTTGCTTTTCGAATCATGCAAATCGTAGGAAGGTGTTATCTTATCGCTATGTTCTCCAGTTTTACCACAATTGGATTCGGCCATTTTCGGTCATTATAGATACGCTGGGCACGCACCACGGAAATCTCCAACCCATCTTCTATTTCCTTATAGGAAGAGGAAACATCGACTTTAGGGCGATATTCCAAGATTTCACTATTTTGTCCCAATACTGAAACTTTAGTTTCTGGAGTAGCTTTGAAAGAATTTAAGATATAGGTCCTTCGATCTCCTAACTCCCAGTTATCCTCCGTAAGAAATGCATATATCGTTGACTGATCCTTCTTTTTGAGAAACCAAATATCACCTTCCCTGATGGTCTTTAGCGGTATGGTGTTTCGGAAAGCTTCGTCGTTAATAAACATCCAAAGAGATAATTCATTTAATACCGCTGCCTGATCAGGGGGTAAGTTACCAGCCGCATCAGGGGCAAAATTTAAGAGGAAATTCCCTCCTTTGGAGCGTATTTCTATCAGCTTTTCTATGGTCTGCTCCGCCGTTTTGTACCTTTCGTTTGTTGGCCGGTATTGCCATTGGTCACCTAGGGTATAGCACGCCTCCCAGCAAGATGCCATTGGTGAATCAGGCGTTGTTTGTTCCGGTGTGGGAATGGCTCCACGTGTCACGACTACCTCCGGATTTACTTCCCAGCAAACCTTTGCGATCTCCGTCTTGGCATACTGGTCCAAGGCATCTAAAAACACTATATCTATATCTCCATAACTGGTCATTAATTCTCGCATCTGATCCTTCACATAATCATTTAGTGGTTCGTTATGCGCTGCTTTGGCCGTTGGTAAGGTGCGTGAAATGGTGTTTCCCTGCTGATGCAAAAAGTAAAAGTCTTCTGGAGAAAAGTAGATCCCTACCGCCAAGCCTTCTTTTCTAAAGGCATCTACCACCACTTTGGTAACATCCTTTCCATAAGGAGTATTCATGATGCTAAAATCGGTCGTTTTGGTATCATACATACAGAAACCGTTATGGTGCTTGGCAGTAAATACAACGTACTTCATACCAGCCTTCTTCGCAGCTTTTGCCCAGGATTCGGCATCAAATTCTTGCGGGTTAAACGTTTTGGGAAGTTCTGTAATATAGCGTTCCAAATAATCATCGGAAGCCCCCACCATGCTATGGCTAATCACCGTGCCAAGCTGCACATCCATGCTCCAATGGATGAACATTCCAAATCCAAGTGACGAAAACCATGCTTCGCGCCCTGGTCTATTTAGGTTAAGCACTTTCTCCTGAGGCAAAGCTTCGGCTACATTACACATCAACAGTACTAGTACCATTGCCACCTTGAGTTTTCCCATATATCGGCAATCTAAGAAAGTAAACATTCTTTTCATTGTTAATAATCTGTAGTTTGTCACCAATATTAACTTTAATTTTTACAAAATCAATAAATGAAACATGAGTCTCCGCAATCATACACGTAGCCAAGCATAATTGAATAAATTGTGTTTCCGTCCTTTTATTCAGGTATAAAATTGCTTTCAATAGATCTTCATGAATGCTACGCATTTCCATTGATGAAAAGGACCAAAAATCCAGTCCGGTGGTGAGCCCTTTAAATTGGGAAGGACAAGTTTTCCAGTGAGGACAATACGTTACCCAATTTAATCTAAGAAAACTGCTCCGGCCTGAAAATGAATGGATCTCGCTGTTCCACGACACGAGCTAATTCATTTTCTTAACGGCCTGCTCATTTTTCTTAAACCGGTCTCACCAAGGGACTCCCTTAACTTTCCAAATCACATTTTGGAATGGTACCACTACGGGTAAAATTACCGATAGTCATTTTATGAAATATGATTCTGGCGAATACTACAGATGTAAGCAGGTTTATTTACTTGACAGGCTAAAAGCTGATCTATAGGCAAGCCTGTGCCTTTTCCATCGCACTTCTTTGATTTCTTAACGTCAAATGCCTCAAGGCAGATCAGAAAATGCTCCATTTACAAGTATTGCGAAACAATTGTAAAAAAATCAGGCAATTTATTATTTACCCACTAAAATGCATTTAGAGAGCCATACTTTTCATACACTCGCAACTTGGCCATTACTCCCCTCTTGGAAGTTACGGCCATTTTCAGAGTGATTAGTTTTGATATTGTATCATGTGCCGAATAAGCTCTTCGGGGCTTCTCAGGGAATGCGCCATTTCCTCGGTAAGCTCCAGGTGCAGCGCGTCCTCCACATCGAAGATCAGGCCGTTCAGATAGACCTGATCAAAGCCCATGTCCTCTACGAAATCAGAGCGCTTGACCTTGGAAATAGGTGTGATGCCATACTTCTCCATCACCGCAATAATGGCTTTTAGTTTTGTATAATTATTTGTTTTCATGGCTTTTAACTTTTCTTTATTAGACGAGACAAATCAGCAATTTGTCTCAGCACTTAAATTTTCTCTCGATAAAATGACACTTTACAAGCCTTTTACCCTGAGTGATTGGATGAAACCGGTGCGGCCATATGAAAGGCTCCTGAGCTTTCCGTTCTCCACGGTGGCCATGCCCTCCCCATAAACCACACCGACTATCATCAATCACCAACTAACTATAATTAAACATATTCGGCCACCTCAGATTCAGACTCTGAAAGCTCAGTTTCTTCGATGACAATTTCCTCTTTCTTGTCCTTACCGAATCGAGCAAGGATCCGGTCAAAAATGTAATAGATCACAGGCACCACGACCATGGTCAGGAACATGGAGGAGATCAATCCACCGATCAATGCCCAAGCAAGGCCATTCTTCCATTCCGCCCCTGCTCCAGAAGCCAAGGCGATCGGCAACATCCCGAATACCATCGCCAGTGTGGTCATTAGAATCGGACGGAAACGGATTTCCACTGCCTTTACCAAGGCTGCTTTGACTTCAAGTCCTGCTGATTTCAGCTGATTGGTAAAGTCTACCAGCAAAATCGCATTCTTAGCCACAAGCCCCATCAACATAATGAGTCCCAGAATACTGAATATGCTCAATGCTGAACTGGACATTGCCAGTGCCAACAACGCTCCAATCACGGCCAGCGGCAAGGAGAACATCACCACGAGGGGGAAGACATAGTTGTCATAAAGTGCCACCATGATCAGGTAAATCAAGAGTATAGAAGCGAGCAAGGCGATTCCCAAGCTACCAAAACCTTCTTCCTGCATTTTCATATCACCCTCGTAAGCCACAGTCACTTCTTTGGGAAGATCTAGTTTGGCTATCCGTTCTTGGATTTCAGCACCGACGGTACCTGTAGGCCTTCCTGAGACTTGAGACTGGACCGTCACGGAAGTAATCCTATCTTGACGGTTTAGCTCACTTGGCCCTTCAGAAGGAATAGCACTGGCAAATTGCTTGAGCAATACGGTCTGCCCCCTGGTATTGACAAATGCCAAGTTTTCAATGTCGGTCACGGATTTTCTATCAAACTCATCCATCCGGATGTTAATGTCATATTCATAATCTCCATCACGGTACTTCGTATCGGTATTACCATTAAAGGCCACCTGCATGGTGCCACCGACCATCGCCATATCCAAGCCCAAATCGGCCATTTTTGCCCGGTCCACCTCCACGCGGATTTCTGGGTTACCGTCTTCCATGGAGGTTTCTGCCTTACGTGTTCCAGGCACTTTATCCACTTCAGCCAGTACCTGCTGTGAGAAACTTTTCAAGGTGTCCAGGTCAGGCCCCGATAACACGATCTGTATCGGTGCATCATTGGCTGTCCCCGTAATGCCGATGGGCACTGCGGTGAATTCTGCTCCCACGATATTTTCCTCCAGCGCGATCTCCATTTCCCTTGCAAATTCCGGAGCGGTAAGGTTTCTTTTTTCTGCATCCACCATTTTCACTGTTATCTCGGCGGCGTAAGGAGTGGCCTGGCTTCCTGACATACTCCCCGTAGTCTGGCCCACAGTCGTAAAGACGCTGGTCACCATGGGGTTTTTGGACAGGTAATTCTCTGCTTCCCGTGTGGTAAAATTGGTTTCCTCCAAGGTAGCTGACTTGGGTAATTCCAAGCGCATGATAAACTCCCCTTTGTCTCCCTGGCTTACAAATTCACTTCCGATAAAGCCATATCCCACTAAAAGGAACGAAGAAACAAATAGCACAAACGTAACCACGAGCGTAATGATCTTATGGTTAAAAGCCCACTTAAGAATTCCCGTCAACCACGCAATAAAGGCATCCAAGAATCCTTCAAAGCCATTGACGATTTTTCCAAACACACTGTCTGGATTGAGATGCTCCAGCTTGGAGAAGCGAGAGGTCAATAAGGGAATTAATGTAAAGGCTACCAGCAAACTCATCATCGTGGCCACCGCCACAGTGATACTAAACTGTGTAAGGATCCCCGAAATCAAACCGCCCGTCATCGCCAAAGGCACAAATACCACCACAATTACCAAAGTAATGGACGTCACCGTACCACCGATTTCACGAATTCCGTCATAGGAAGCCTGGATGGCCGACTTGCCTTTTTCCATGTGCCGGTAAATATTTTCAATCACCACAATGGCATCATCCACCAGAATACCCACCACCAGTGACAGGGCCAGCAAACTCATCAAGTTTAGTGTAAATCCCGCCAAATACATCACGGTAAACGTGGCAATAATGGAAGCCGGCACAGCAATCATCACAATGATCGCATTCCTAAAACTGTGCAAAAACAACAGCATGATCACCGCTACCAGCGCTACGGCGATGATCAGATCATGGATCACTGCATTGGCTGCTTCAAGGGTAAACTCTGAGCTGTCCTGTGAAATTTCAAATCGCAAGTCATCCCCTGCATAAGTGGTTTCCAGCTGTACCAGTGACTCGTTTACACGCTCCGCCACGTCCACTGCATTGGCATCGGACTGTTTCTGGATACTGATACCAATGGCACTTTTACCATTTAGTCTACTGAGAACCTCCTCATCTTTGTTGGAGTCCACCACCTCGGCTACATCTTTGATTTTGATGGGAGAACCATCGGTATAGGTCACCACCAATTCCCCTATTTCATCCACATTCGTAAACTTACCGGCCAGTCGGATCAGGATTTGCTCTTTATCACTTTTTAATTTCCCAGTCGGAAAATCCAAATTTGCCTGGGCTATCGCCTGGTTTACTTGTAATGGTGAAATTCCATAGGTATTCAACTTATTTTGGTCCAAGTTTACCTTGATTTCTCTTTCTGCACCACCCAGTAGATTTACCTGCGCCACACCATCGATCTGTGAGATCATGGGCTGGATCCGTTGGTCCATCAAGTCGTAAAACTCCGTTGCAGTCAAGTTAGAGTAGGCCCCCATCTGCATGATGGGCATGTCATCCAGGCTGAATTTCCCCAATGATGGTGGATCCACATCCTCTGGTAAGTCGCCCAAGACAGCATCTATTTCCCGCTGGGCATCCTGAAGGATCAAGTCCACATTCACATCGTCATCCAATTCGATGGTAATGATCGAGAAGCTCTCCAATGAGGTGGATTTCATCACATCTATACCTTCCAGTGCCGCCAGGGCATCTTCGAGTTTTCTGGTCACCGAGTTTTCTACCTCCGAGGGTGCCGCTCCGGGGTAGACGGTGGATACCGTTACCACATTGGGACTGAACTTTGGTAGCAGCTCGTAAGACATTTGGGTATAGGAAAAAATCCCCAGCAAGGTCAAAATCGTAAACAGCACCACCACGATGGTGGACCGCTTTATGGATATTTTCGTAATCTGCATGATTCTTGATTTTTCGAATTAAAGTTCTGAGACAGCTGTGCCCTCTTTCAAGTTGATCAGGCCAGAAGTCACCAGCTTCTCTCCTTCCTTCAGGCCATCCAGCAATACCAGCTTATTGTCCCCTACTTGGGCAAGTTTTACTTTTTTCAGTACTGCTTTGCCATGCTCCACCACGTATACTTCCGGGTTTTTCACGCCGTTGGCCAGTGCCTTTCTATCGATCAAAATGGCTTCCTCTGCGGGATAAGAAAATGATGCATAGGCAAACATTCCCGGCTTGATCTGCTCGGTTTCTTCTTCCAGTGCAATTTCCACCTCATAGCGTAAGGACGCATCACCCTTGTTGCTGGTAAAGCTCACTTTTCCGGTAAAATCCTTCTCCGGCAACACGCCTACTTTCACCCCTACTGTATCTCCCTCACTGATCCTGGCAATCTCCATCTCAGAAACATTCACGACCAGTTTAAGCGGTTTCACATTTACAATATCCACTACATTCATCCCAGGGCTCATCAAGGTTCCGATCTCGATATAGTCCTCATTGATATAACCTGAAATAGGTGCGGTAATCACCGTATTGGCCAATCGCTTTCTGTTCATTTTCACTTGCGATTCGGCCATTTTGGTGGCATTGCGAATTTCCTCCAGTTGCTTCTCAGTAATGGCCTCTGTTCCCGCCAGGTTTTCGTAGCGGCCCAGGTCCTTCTGGTTTTGGCTGAGCTTCACCTCCGCTATGGACAGCTCGGACTGGATCAACTCATCGTCCAGCTTAGCGATCACATCACCTTTACGGACGTAATCTCCTTTCTTCTTGTAGATCTTCAGTACCTTTCCATTGGCCTCAGACTTGAGCGTCAGCTCTTGGCTCGGCTCGAAAGTACCGTTCGAAGTAAAGGAAATTTTGTGCTCGGTTTTTTTGATCACCTCGGTCCTTACCGGAATAGACTCACTGGTCTTCATGGCCTGTTCTGCCTTGACCTCCATTTCCTGCTTGTTCTTAAAGAGCGTAAAACCAATCGCTGCCGCAATGGCTACGAGTACTAAAGGTGTGATAAACTTTTTCATAGCTGTTGATGATATAGAATTGAGGAAGTATCTTCCTATGTGATGTTTAAACCCTGATCATTCATTAGAAAATCTACTGCGGTCTTAAATAGCTTTGAATCAGTCGCTACACTAAGTTTTATGCTTTCACCGTAGCGGTGCTACGCAGTCAATCATAAAACTTCCCGATTCTTTGCTATTTAAAACCTCGCTACCAAGTTCCAATGCATCATCCGGGTTAAATTTATTTGATGATTTTTTCGATCTGCCCCGTGGACTTATAGAGATCCGCTTCGGCTGTTTTTACATTGATGATCTGTCGGTAATAACTTGATCTGGCCTGTCGCAGTGAAGTCTCTGCATCCAATAGATCAGTCAGCGGAGACAGCCCCTCTCGGTATAGTTGGCCGGTCTGTCTGAAGACATCTTCGGATAATTCCAGATTGGACTCTTGCGCTTGGAGACTCTTAATACTGTTATTGAGTTTTTTGACTGAATTCAGGTATTCTGCCTCCGCATTTTGCTCGGCCATGTATTGGTCATATTTGATTTTTTGACCTTCCACTCGTGCCTGGGCGATTTTATGTTTTTTCTGAAAACCATCAAAAATCGGCAATGACAGCTTCACCCCTACCAATGCCCCCCTGTACCAAACATGGCCAGTGGATAGAAAGTCAAATTCACTGGAAAACGCGTTATAGTTCACATCAGCAAAAGCAGATAGCGTCGGATAATACCCTGATTTGATATTATCGACATTCAGGTCATTTAGCTCCTGCTGCTTTTCCAGGACCTTCAGATCGTACCGCTGACTAAGGTCAGCATCCATCTGAAGTGCCTGTAGGGGCAAGGATCTGTCTTTAAAATCATACTGGGCCAATTTGATCTCAGTATTTACAGGAATCCCCATGACCAATTTCAGGTAATTCTGCCGCTGCTCGATGGCAATCTCAAGATTATCCATTTCGGTTTCCAACGTCGTCAAGTTTACCTTCACACGGTTATAATCCACTTTTCTGGCCAAGTCATTCTCGTACTGTGACCGGATGATATCCGCTAGCCGCTTTAGCTGGTCGTGGTTGGCCTGCAGGTTATCCATCTGCAATGCTGTAGAAATCACCGAATAGTAATTCAACGCCACATCATAAATGATATCTTCCTCGGTCATCCGGGTCATCAGCCGGTAAAATTCCTCGGAAGTCCTGGCCGCCTTCAATCCTACCAAGTACGATTGGCTGAAAATCAGCTGGCTCACTTGTACCCCGGCTTTCACGCTTTGAGGGACACCAAAAGCTATTACATTGATGTCACTCGGATCTGAATTGGGATCCAACACGCCTCCGGGAATCGCTTGTGGATATACATCCAGAAAATTGTTGTAATCACCATAGGCATCCACTTGGGGAAGACCAGTACCAGTGATTTCCTTTCGCTGATGATCTGCAGCATTCTCATCCAACTGCGCTTTTTTAATTTCCGTGTTGTGCTTCAGCCCAAGCTGAATGGCTTCTTGAAGTGTAAGCACTTCACCATCCCCTACCGGCTCTTGGGCCATGAGGCTGCTGCCCACGAAAAAGACCAAAATAAGTCCGATCCAACGTTGTTTCTTCATTTTAATAAATTATAGTTAATTTCTTATTAATTACTTTGTTCTGTAAAAAAAGAACTCTACGAACAAAAAATATATCAGCTGTTATGCAGCCGATCATATCTTTCTATCAATTTTGGCATTTCCTCCTGCATAAATTCGATAAACTGCTGAAAATCCTCGATACACGTATTAAATTCCATGTTCTTTTGAGAACGCATCGCCATCACATCCTTTAGCAGCATATTGATCCTGAAAATACCCTGCATATCTTCTTGCATGTCCTTTCTCCAGTTCCTTACTTTTAGTCGAAAATACCGCTTTCTTTCACCCGGTTTAGTGGTATATTCCACCTTGTTTTGGGTTTGGAGCAGTGTTAGTGCATTGCTGACGGCACTTTTACTCACAGAAAGGTATTCCTGGATTTCATCAAATGTCGCCTCAGCCTCATCCAGCACCAATAACAACCCCATGATCCTACCCAAAATCGGCTGATGCCCTTTTCGCTCGAAAAAGACTCCGATTCGTTCTATAATTTCTTGTTGTTCAGATGATAACTTCATATTTCTTCCTCTTGTCTGTAACGACTTAACGATGCAAATATACAAAAGGTTTTGTTAGTTCATAAAAAAGAGAACCAAATTTTTCCTTTACCTTAAATATTTCTGAGGGAAAGGTAAGGTTTCCAATCATTATTCATACCGCCACGAAGGCTCCAAGACACCAAGGATTCTCTAAAAAATCTTGTTGTTCCGACAGCTGTGCTGCGGAACCACGAGCATTGAGTTATTAACTCAATGCCATCCACTAAATTCTCTGGAAAATGAATTGAGGATAACCACATAGAAGAAACATAGGACACCACAGAGAAATTTCTTCTAATCGGCTATCGGTACTTCAATACTTTAACCAGGTTTATACATTTAGCCACGGCTGTTGCTTCATCACTCCCCACAAAAAAGAAAAACCGGAGAGGCTAATCCTTTCCGGCTTTCTGTAGGCCTATTACGCTATGGTATATCAGCTCCCACAACCAATACAATCAAAATGGCTGTCCATTGGTTTGGTGCCTTTAAGCTGCATCTCCAGATTATGGATCTTGTCCCGAATCTCCATATCCTGAAACATATCTCCTGTCAATGATCCTTGGAGTTTTTCGATTTCTTCAGTCAAGGCTTGTTTTTGTTCTGCAGTCATAGGTTAATATAGTTTAGGATAAAATAGTCAAGCAATATTACTGGTAAATAAGTTCGGCCAAAAAAATTATTTTTCAAACCTTTCCATTAACTAATTGAATACGAGTCAAAAAAAATCAGGAAGGCTTTTTGCTTATAAATAATAGATACTAACATCTAAACCAGCTGATTACTTGAAGAATCGGCCAGAAAATTCTAATTTGAATCTTTCAGCAACTTTTCCAGATATGAAAAAAGAAGACATCAATACCCTTATCAAACTTCGAAAGGATATCCACCAGCACCCTGACCTCTCCAATGATGAAGCCGCTACAGCTCATCGAATCAAGGATTTTTTTGAGCCGCTAAAGCCTGATAAAGTCATCGATAAAATTGGGGGCAATGGGCTGGCTTTTATCTATGAAGGGAAAGGAAAAGGCCCAACCACCATGATCCGCTGTGAACTGGATGGCCTTCCCATTTCAGAAGAGAGCACTGCCAAGCATAAAAGTATAGTGGAAGGGAAATCCCACACCTGTGGGCATGATGGGCATATGGCCATTGTGGCAGGTGTTGGAATGACCCTTGCTGAAAATCCCATTTCTAAAGGCCGCGTGATCCTACTCTACCAACCGGCCGAAGAGACTGGTGAAGGTGCCGAAAAAGTTATCAAGGATAAGCGATTCCCAAAGATAAAACCTGATTTTGCCTTTGCCCTTCATAATCTTCCGGGCTATCCAAAAAACGAGATTGTCCTTAAGAAAGGCGCTTTTGCGGCAGCCTCCAAAGGCATGGTCATCCACCTTAAAGGAAAAACCTCTCACGCTGCCCACCCCGAAAACGGCAATAGTCCGGCCATTGCCATGGCCAAAATCATCGCTGGACTCCAAGCGCTTCCCGAAAGCATGAATGGCTTCAGCCTGATCACTGTGATCAATGCTGTGCTTGGCGAAATTGCTTTCGGCACTACTCCTGGAGAAGCCACTATACGTGCCACACTGCGCACTTATGACGATAAAACCATGGAGCAGCTTACCAGGTTTGCTGGGGAACTAGTAGCAGTGATTGCCAAATCCCACCATTTGGGAATTGACATTTCCTACACGGAGAGCTTTGCCAGCACAGTCAATGACGATTTGGCTTGGGAACATGTCAACCAAGCAGCTAAAAAGTTAAATCTCAAGACAAAACACATTCGTAACCCTTTCAGGTGGTCAGAAGATTTTGGTCAGTTTTCCATCGATTCCCCCACCATGTTCTTTGGATTGGGGAGCGGCAAGTCTCAGCCACAGTTACACAACAGTAACTTTGACTTCCCTGATACTATTATTGCGACAGGAGTCGCCATTTTCGGCCAAATCATCCATCAAATCAACCGATAAATCTAAAATCTTGGTTAATCACCCAAAACATGAGGCACACTTCACGCATAGAAATCAGTAAATCTGCCTATCGCAGAAACATAAAATTCATCAGAAGCCAAGTGGGTGATGACACCATCATCTCAGCCGTCATCAAAGGAAATGCCTATGGACACGGCATTGAAAACATCGTTAAAATCGCAGAAGATGTAGGGATCCGTCACTTCAGTGCCTTCAGTACAGATGAGGCCATGCGTGTGCACAATGTTCGCCAAAAGGACAGCAATATCATGATCATGGGCATGGTGGACAACCATGATTTGGAATGGATCATCAAGAAAGGGATCAGCTTTTTTGTTTTTGAATTTGACCGGCTGATGGCCGCTATCAAAACCGCTCGAAAAGTCAAAATCCCTGCCAAAATCCACGTGGAAGTAGAAACAGGGTTTCACCGGACAGGATTTGAATGGAACGAAAAGGAATTTCTCACGGACATCATTTATGAACACGGTATCCACTTGGAACTGTCTGGACTATGCACGCACTATGCGGGAGCAGAAAGCATCGCCAACTACATCCGCGTCCAAAACCAAATCAAACAATACCGAAACTTTAAAAGCTGGTTTGACAGCCATGGGATCAAATTCGGCACCTACCATACAGCGTGCTCTGCCGCATCCTTAAGCTATCCCGAAACCATCATGGACATGGTCAGGATCGGGATTTTGCAGTACGGTTTTTGGCCTAGTCAGGAAACCTATATGAGCAAATTCAAACAGCTCGCCGCCAACAGGAAAAATCCGCTCAAAAGGCTTATCAGCTGGAAAAGCTCCATCATGAGCATCAAGGAAGTGGGCATGGGGGATTTTGTAGGGTATGGCACCACATTTATGGCACACCGTAAAATGAAAATCGCCTTAATTCCGATTGGTTATTGCCACGGATTTAGTAGAATGCTCAGCAATTTGGGGAAAGTGCTCATCCAAGGTAAAATGGTATCTGTAGTCGGCACCGTTACCATGAACTCCATCTCTGTAGACATCACCGACCTAAAAGATGTCAAAAAAGGTGATGAAGTCGTCATCATCGGAAAACAGAAAAGCAATGAAATCACCGTAGCGTCATTTAGCGAAACCACTCAGCAAGTCAATTATGAACTGCTGACAAGACTGCCCCATGACATCCCCCGTAAGATTGTTTATTAAATAAGGTAGGGCTATCAACTTATATTAATGGTGCTTTTTTATCATTTTTTAACATGAATAATTGTCATAAGCAAGCTTTTAAGTATGGTATTTGTGGTCTTAACCACATTGAATCTCTGATTTTATTGTACTTTTCCCATTAATCTATTCAGTTAATTGAGAATATAATAATTATAATAGAGATATTAATCTTTTCCTAATCATAAAAATCTATTAAAAAATGAACTTATTCAAAACGCTAGTCTGCGCTGGTTTACTTTCATTAGCTTTGTTTTCTTGTGGTGGATCCGATGATATTGGCCAGTACACTTGGAAAGTCAGATCCATCAACGGCGCTCCTGCCACACAGGAACAATTAGCTAACCTTACCTTGAATTTTGACAAAGAACAGAAAGTCAACGGTCAGGCTCCATGTGATGAATTCCGTGGAAAAGCAGTTTATAATTCTGAAAAAATCAAATTTTCCACGCTCTACACCGACTCTAAAAATTGTGATGGAAAAACTGTTCAGACAGCCTACCTAAGTTCCTTGGAAATGAGTAAAAAATATACCACCACTGCCAACAGGATGGTATTTTACGATGCTGATGGAAACATCACCGTGGAATTTGAGCAGGCAAATTAGTATAACCTCATTTCGGGATATAAACCACAACACAACGCTCATTTACTCGAAAAGCTGTTGACTTAGACGTTGACAGCTTTTCTCCTGGAGCCACCTATCTCCTTCCTGATCAAGGGTCAAAGGTTAATTGAAAATAACTGTTTTATTCCCCATGACCATGACTTTTTTGGTCAAGTGATATTTAATCGCTTTGGAGAGTACGACCTTTTCGACATCTTGGCCGATCTGCACCAGTTCTTCGATGGTGTTGTGGTGTTTTACCCTGGCGATATCCTGCTCGATGATTGGGCCTGCATCCAGCTCTTCAGTCACATAATGACCCGTCGCACCGATAATCTTTACACCCCTTTTGTGGGCAGCATGGTATGGCTTTGCCCCCACAAATGCCGGTAAAAAGGAATGATGAATATTAATAATATTATGAGGATAAGAAGCAATAAAGGCAGGACTCAAAATCTGCATGTACCTCGCTAAGACGATAAAATCCACGTTGTACTCCTTCAGTAACTGTAACTGCTTTTCTTCTTGGGCTTGCTTGTTCTCCTTGGTAATAGGCAGATGGTAAAAAGGAATATCAAATGCTTCCACTACGGGTTTTAAGCTGTCGTGATTTGAAATGACCAGCGGTATTTCTACATCAAACTGGCCCGAATAATACCGCGACACAATATCAAATAAGCAGTGGGAAAGCTTTGACACAAAAATGGCCATTCTGGGTTTAGGGTCATTAAAGTGTAAGGTGAAGTTCATCTCAAACTTATCTCCAACAGTCTCTGAAAACACCCGCTGGATGTGGTCTTTCTGAATGGCAAAACTCTTTAGTTCCCATTTGGCGCGCATAAAAAAATCGCCTGTTTCACTATCAATGTACTGATCTACTTCTTGAACATTGCCATTATGAAAATATAAAAACTGCGACACCGCAGCTACGATACCTTTCTGATCCTTACACTGGATGATTAATATTGCGGACTCCATAATACGTTAAAAATTTCTGATTGATATTTAGTGGGTTATCAAGTTTCCAAGCCACTAAGATATTTAGTTAACTGAAAAATATTGCTTTTGCCATGGTAAAATATCTTTATTTCATCTCTGCTATCTTCGCTCCTTCATTCAGGTAGGGGACAATGCTATTAACCTAAACTCGACTTAAAATACCGTCTACCTACAATGGTCAGAACAAGCTCCATGCTAACCGTACCGGGGCACAGCCCTCGGTACAATGTTGTCTCAATACTCATGTCTCAAGTCTCACATCTCAATACTTACGTCTAGATACCAGCCACTTACTACTTAAATCCCCTATGCCAGCAGGGCCTCAATATCCTCTTTCTCCAAGCTCTTCATGAAGCTTTCCTCAGTACTGATAAGTTCATCGGCTAGGGCCATTTTACGTTCCTGAAGGGCCATGATTTTCTCTTCCACGGTATTATGTGTTATGAACTTGTAAATCATCACCTTATTCTCCTGTCCAATTCGGTGCGCCCTATCGATCGCCTGTGCTTCTACCGCAGGATTCCACCATGGGTCTAGCAAGAAAACATATTCTGCCTTGGTCAGATTGAGGCCTACGCCTCCTGCCTTGAGGGAAATAAGAAAAATTTTCACCTTATCATCCTCCTGAAATTCCTTCACCTGCGCTTGACGGTCTTTAGTCGTTCCATCTAAATATGAGTAGGCAATACCACTTTCGTCCAAATGCTCTTTTACGATAGCCAGATGCTTCACAAATTGACTAAATACCAACACCTTATGTCCCTCTCTTGCGGTAGAATCCAGCATATGCACAATATCTTCCAGTTTGCCTGAATCCCCCGTGTAGGTAGTATCGGTCAATCTTGGGTGATTGGCAATCTGCCGGAGCTGAGTCAACCCTCTCAGGAGCGTAAAAGCCTGGCGCTTCATGCCCGGAATACTCATCTCCTTTACAATCTTCTCACGATAGTAGCTCTTCACTTCCTCATAAGCTTTCTCTTGCTCAGCAGTCATATTGGAATATTTTATATTCACTACTTTTTCAGGGAGGTCGGTCGCCACTTGGGTCTTCAGCCTTCGCAGGACAAAAGGCTTGATCATGGCGTGAAGCTTGGAGGCCTTGTCCATGTCATTTTTCTTTTCAATGGGCTGCAGGAACTGCTTTTTGAACATACCCTGTGTACCCAATAGCCCTTGATTAATGAAATTCATCTGCGACCAAAGGTCCATTGTGCCATTTTCCACCGGTGTACCCGTAAGGATCAATCGATGCCTGCACACCAGCTGGTTGACAGCCTTGGAGATAATGCTATTAGGGTTTTTGATAGCTTGGGATTCATCCAAGATAATATAATTGAAGAAAAAGTCCTTCAGAATATCCACATCCAACCGAGTGATTCCGTAGGAGGTCAACACCAAATCATATTTCGAAAACCTGCTGCTATCTTTGATCCGTTGTGATCCCGTATATACCAAGACCTTCAGATCAGGTGTAAACTTGCGTGCTTCCACTTCCCAGTTATAGATAAGCGAAGTAGGCATGACCAGCAGTGAGGTTGCGCCTTCCGTTCTTTTCTTTTCATAGGCCAACATCGCCAATGTTTGGACAGTCTTACCAAGCCCCATATCATCGGCCAAACATCCCCCAAAATTATATTCATTCAAAAACCGTAGCCAGTCATAGCCAGCCTTCTGATATGGGCGAAGTGTCCCCCTGAAGGTATCTGGAAGCTCATAAGACTCCATTTCAGAAAAGTCCTTCAGCTTTTCGAGTTTCCTGCTCAAGGTAAGGTGAATGAGATTTCCTTTTTGGAGTTCCTGGGCCAAGGCTATATGATGTTTTTTAAGCATCATCTTTTCATCCTTTTGTTCTCCTGCTTCGAGGAAGGAAAAAATCTCCGAATAGTTAACAAACCAACTATCTGGAATGACCGCTATTTCCCCATTGGGCAATTCAAATTCCGATTTACCCTTTACTAATAACTTTCTGATTTGCGCAAAAGGCACATCATAAGCACCAAAACTAATGATGGCATCCACGTCAAACCAGTCGATATTTTCTTTTATATCCACCTTAATGGATGCATTACCAATGAAATACTTCTTACCTTTTGAGCTTTGACTTTGGAGGACCTTCACCCCCATATCCTCTAGTGCCTCCCTATTTGAATTTAACCAATCAAAGGCCTTTGATTTGCCAAGCGAAAAACGGGAAGTACGGACGGGCAGGCCAAGGCCCTTTAAGTAGTCCCCGTAAGATTTTTCCTTTTCCAGGTCCCGGATGACTTTGTGGAAAATGTAATTGTCACCTTGTTGTTCCAACTCCACATTATTGGATTTTTTTTCTTCTGAACGAAAGGAATAGTCCCCATACTGAAAGCGCAGGTCAAAAACAATCTTATCCTCTCCCTCTTCCGCTTGGGCATTGCCAAATAAATCGGTTCCATTTCCATTTCCCGGCAAATCACTCAAGCTCAAAAGGGCTTCAGGATTGCTCCGCTGCACTTTGATATCGAAACCTTTGGCATAGACATCAAAAGAAGCCACCAACTGTGTGATAAACTTTTCGTAGTATGATTGTTCCACATTTTTTGGAATGACGATAAATTTCTTGTTCAAAAAAGGCTTCAGTTTTTTGCCGTCCACGCCTTTTTCGAAATTATACAAATTACCGTTTACTACCAGCCAGGCGGGTTCTTCGCAAAGAAGATAACCTCCTTTATATTGCCAATCCAACTTTTCTCCATCATGTTTGATCGTAGGAAAATAATGCGTATTCTCCTCGTTTCTACGAAAATGAAACAGCACCGAGGCCTTTTCTTTCATCACATTGATTTCCTTCCAGATCGGATTGCCGTCATTTCCCATTTCAAAAAGCCGCTTACCTATTATCCGCTCCAGTATCTTTGCCCTGATTCCCTCAAGCCTGATCTCGATCAATCGACGAATCTCCCTGTTGGCAGTAGTCTCACTATTGGTCTCAAAGACTTTCCTGAGAAACTCCTTTGGCTTTAGCTTTTTGCTATTGAATTTCTTTACAATAGCATCATGCTGCATGCTGTCCATCAATTCGATCAGTTCATAATCATTACTATCCAGCCCTGAAGCAAATTCCTTGGCATTTTGGGTAGCTATATTTTGATAGGCAAACGATAGCCTACCTTTCTCATCATGCTGAATTACGAAGGATTCAAAAAGGATTCCTAAATATTCATGACTAAAAAGAGAATATATAATTTCAAAAGACTTGTCCGGAGAAACTTTCATAATCTTTTCTACTAATCTATCGAGCCAAAACCACCCGGAGAGGTGTGATTTTTAAAATGTACTAGCTTGCAAAGTAAATAATTATTTCAACTTTTAATAGAAAAAAGAGATGAATTAAGGCAATAATCACCAATATAAATTTCCTTGTATACTCTACTAGTTAAAAAGAGCATCTCTTAGGTCAAACGGCCTCTTTACCTGATATTTAAGTCCTTTATCGCTTTCCCCATCCTGCAAAGACTTCGGAAAACTCCAATCCCTGATCTCAAAACATCTCCCCAACCATAGCTATTTTCTCTATGGCCCCTCCCTGCTGTCCATCTCTAAAGAAATTACCTAATGTGCGTACATATACGTATGTGAAAATACATTTTTTGTTAATTAAAGGTATAATTTTGTCATGTAGTCTTTGATCACCCAATCATTTCGATTACACATAATCAATAGGTAACAACGGACTCGGCATAAAAAAACCGAAACCTGCTTAAAAACCTATATTTAAATCAATATAAATGTATTTCAAATATATTTTTTTGTATTTTGATTAATTTATACAGATATTTGACTTAAAATCAAGCCCTTATGAAAACAACGTTAACACTTCTACTACTCGTCACTTCTCTTACGCTGCTTCAAGCACAATCTACATCAGGCAGCAGCACTAAAATACATCTGGGCAGCCAGCATTATACAAAAAACAATATGATGCCCAACCAGATCGTAGCTCATGACAAAAACGGCATCTTTGTAACCAAAATAAAACTTAGTGATGAATTGAGAGGAATGGAAGGATTTCCAATCCTGGAGTTTTACAATAATCAAATGGAGCTCAGAAGTTTTCGTCAGCTTCAAGTGATGGACACAAAAACACCTGTAAAATTTGAACGCATCCTACAAATAGGCAGCAAACTCTATTGTTTTTACAGCACCTCTATGGATAATAGCAATGTCCTGTTGGCGGATGAAATTGACAAATCCACCCTGACCCTTCGCCAATCACCTGCTGTATTACAACGTATTCCAGAAAGTGGAAAAGCTAAATTTGAACATCCCGCCTTCTATCTCAAACTCTCAGCGGGAGGCAATTTCCTTCTGAGCACATTTACACAGGCTGGGACTAAGAACACCCCAGACCAGCTTCATTTTGCGGTGTTGGATAAAAATCTAAGTCCACAATGGAAGCATCAACTGAAAGCATCTCAGGAGACTGGTTACTATCACATCATGAATTACCACTTATCCAGATCGGGTGATGTATTTATCCTGAAAAAGTACGCCGATAGTGAAAAAGCGCTGGAAAAATTTTGGGAGCCCAATTATCAATTCAGCATTACCTCCATCACCAACAGCGGAGCTACCATCGCTGAAGTATTCCCCAAAGTGGATGGAAAACACCTGACCAAAATGCAGATCGGGACGAATGAAAAATCACAACTTGTGTGTACCGGTTTTTTTACCACCACCGATGGTCAAACATCCGCCGGCAGTTATTTTCTCACCTTCGCGGGACCAAAAATGATCCAAAAAAGCTTTAAACCTTTTGCACCCATTCTATTGGCAGAAAATGATAAAGCCACCAAAGAAGAGAAGCAAGAAGGATTGTACGCCTACCGCCTGAATGACATCACCTTCCGTGGCGATGGAAGTGCCATTCTCATTGCAGAACAAGCCACCCAGACGGCAGGCTTTAATCCCCGCACCAACTATCGTACTGCCAAAACAGCATTTAACACCATCGCCGTGGTGAGCATTGCCCCTGATGGTGAAGTAATGTGGACCGAGCAAATCCGTAAAAACCAAGTATCCCCTGAAGGATACAGCTTTTTTTCATCCTACGCTACGGCTGTCCTGAACGACAAAGTCTACTTGGTATTTAATGACCACCCTGAAAATCTATGTGAAGGAGTTTGTGAGCCAGTACACTTTAATCCCAAAGCCACTCAAAAGGACGTTTTGATCGCCATGGTCGAGCTGGATTGGCATGGAAACATAAAGAAAGAATCACTGCCCTTCAGCCGTGACCCCCACATTCTCACGAAACCTTTGGCCTGCAAGCAAGTCTCCAACCATCAAATGGTGGTTTTGGGACAATACAACAAAGCTTACAGAATGGCAAGGCTGGATTTTGAAAAAACATTTAGTTATCAATAATCAGGAACACCCTTCATAACCTGAATTAACCAAAAAACACGTGAGCACCTCGGGATACAACAATCCTTTCCCGAGGTGCTCGCTTGTTCAGAAACTTAAGTTCAACCGTAAAATCAGGGTTGAAGCGGTGACTATGGATCAAGCGGAAAAGTTGGGGGGATTAGGATTGGTTTCGATAGCACGCAGATGATGCAGATTAATAAGATTCTCGCTGATTTTTTATAATAAACGCGATTTAAAATACCGTCATTGCGAATGCAGAGCAACGGAGTGAAGCAATCTCGTTTTCTTAATACGGGATTGCCACGTTCCCGATAGGTCGGGACAGGCTATACTTCCTCGCAATGACGGATTTATACTGATTTTATAATCTACACATTCCTATTGCTACATTAAAGAGAAATATGCTTACCAAAACCACCTGGAAATCTCTCATCTTCCAGAAATATTGCTTGGTCCTCAAAATGTGCTAAAGAGGAGGCAAGCGAAAAAGTTGAGGGCATGAATCCCTTTATTTTAATAGGATTTCTTTTTTGTTTTTTTGCCACAAAGATTCTAAGACCCAAAGCTGTTTGTTTTCCATGAAACTTGGAATCCGCCTACAAAACACTTCGTGTCTTGGCGACTTCGTGGCGACATACCAAATAAATATAAATCTTCTCCCGCCCCCAGAAATATTGCTTGATCCGTGACTATGACGGTGTTTTAAAACTTCCCCCTAAAAGGCTTACAAATGCTCTACTGTATTGACCTTTGCAGCGATGCTAGCTGGTCGGTAGGCGGCAAAAAATGTAATGACAATAAGACTAAGGCTCGTCCATAGAAAATCCGTCCAGATCATTTTGACAGGGTAACTGTCCACCACAGAACTCGCCACTCCAAGTGATACCAGCCCAAAACGATCCTGCAACCAACAAACCAAAAATCCCAACACTAGCCCTACGATCGCCCCAGAAAACGCTATAATAGCCCCTTGTTTGATATAAATGGAACGAATCAGCTTTTCAGTCGCTCCCATAGCGATCATGACAGCGATGTCCTTCTTCTTTTCGATGGCCAGCATGCTAAGGGAAAAGAATATATTAAATGAGGCCACGGCCAAAATAAAAGTCAGGGTGATAAATACGAATAATTTTTCAATCCTGATAGCCCTAAGCAATCCCGCATGCTGCTCGTCCGTATCCTTTACGGTAAAATCATCCCCAAGCAGTTCCCGCATTTTGGCCTTTACATGTGATACGGAAGCACCCGCAGCCACTTTCACTTCCAATGCGGTGCGCTTATTCCCATACCCCATGATATCCCTCGCAAAAGTCAAGGGCACTACCACATAATTATCATCAAATTTTTTCTCCAAAGCGAAAGTTCCCGCCAGCCCCAACCTACCGGAATTGTACATCTGTCTGGGGTCGATCGTTCCTGCCCTAGGTGCCTTGGGATAAAACATCCGCAGCTGTTCAAACTCATTTTTGGGATCCACCCCTAGCATAAAGCTGACACCTCTACCCATGATGGCCTTGGGCTGCTTTACATCTCCCAAGGTCATCTCGCCAGCAAAATACCCTTGGTCAAACCGCTCTTCATCCAAAAACTCATCGCTGACCCCTTTCATGGTCACCACCATTTGGTCTTCGCCATACTTCAGCAGGGCATTGTCTTCTATTACTTCTGTGATGGCCTCCACGCCCCCCAAAGCGTTTAAACTATCCAAAAAACCATCACTCACTTCAAAAGACTTACCCTTCACCAGCTCTACTTTCAGTGGCGCATCAAAAGAGGCATACAGCCCCCTGATCAAATCCTCCAATCCGTTAAACACGGAAAGCACGATCACCAGTGCCATGGTTCCCACCGCCACACCAATCATCGCTATCCTGGAGAGGATATTGATAAAATTCCGTTTCTTCTTACTTCTGAAATACCGGGATGCAATAAAAAAGGAAAGGTTCACTGAATGGTAATATCGAGGTTAAAGGTGAATAATTTAACGCTTATTTAAATAGGGCAAACTGGTCGGTGAGCAGTTACTCATTTTTTTATGATCGGAGGAAAGGCCCCATCATCTGGGATCAGCAAAAACTCATCCTCCATCCACAGTCCACCACTGACCTAAGATACTTCAATTTTGGGCTTGAAAAAAACGGTTTCTAAAAAACCATTCTTTAGTCATCTTCCTCCTCATCATCATCTGATGATTGGGGAATATCCAAATCTCCGATGACCTTGTCCATGTGCTGTGCATAGGCAGAAGAGTCATCCGGGTAAAAGACCAATTCAGGAACGCTCCTCACCGTCTTGCCAATCCTCTTGCCAAGGTGCTTTCTGATCTCCTTTTTGTGCTCATCGATTTTTTCTAACAACTCCTTGTTATTGGCCAATAAGAAACTTAGGTAGATTTTGGCCACTCCTAGATCCGGGCTCATCAGCACTCTGGTAACCGTGACCATGGCATTGCCCACCAATGGCCTGGATTCCCGCTGAAAGATATCTCCCAGTTCTTTTTGAATTAACTTTGAATACTTTTGTTGTCTCTTGCTTTCCATATTGAATAATTATCGGTACAAATTTAGTGATTTAATCGACTAACCTTTAATTTCGTACGTTCAGAATACATAACTATCAACAGATATTACCCTTGCTTAGTTTTTTCAAAATCAACGATCCGTTCAGAATCCTAGGTATCGCACTGCTTTTTATAGCACTCAGCCTTCCTTATGTGCTGATGAATATCCCGCTGCTAAGCCCTGAGCTTTCTTGGATGCTGGTAGGAGAACGTCTCGGAAACGGTCATTACCTGTACGTTGATATCGTAGATGACATTGGGCCGCTATCGGCCTATATCTATTGGTCAATCGATTTTCTGGTAGGTCGATCTTGGTGGATGTATAAGCTCTTGGCAGCATGTATTATCCTCTTTCAGATATACTATGTCAATCGCCTCTTTATCCTGTACAAAGCCTTTGACAATACTTCCTATGTTCCAGCCCTGGTCATGTTGGTACTTTTCCACTTCTCATTTGACCTGCTGACACTTTCCCCGGCACTGATGGGAACGACTTTCATCATACTTGCCCTGGGCCAGTTATTTTCCCAGACCCTGTTAAATGAGCAAAATACTGAATCCATTTTGCTTGTAGGTCTCTTTGGAGGCATTGCCGTATGCTTCCACTTTCCAATGATCGTGTTTTTGCCCTTCCTTTTGGTAGCCGGCATTACCGTCAGTGGCTTTAGCTTTAACCAACTTATCCTTTCCCTGGTAGGTTATTTCCAACCATTTGTGCTATGCTGCATCTATTTTTTCTGGATTGGTGGACTGCCTGAGTTTATCACGGAATTTGTTTTGGCTACGCGAATTACCAGCAGCTACCCACATGTGACCTATATCGACCTGCTGACATTGCTAGTCGCACCACTGCTGTTTGCCGTTATTGGCTATTTTGTGGGCACGGTCACGACCAGTATCACCGTCAATCAGCAAAAACAAAAACAGTTGATGCTGCTCTATACCATTTTCGCCATCTTTTCAGTCTTCATTGCCAACAGAAGGACTCCTTACCAAATGGTCATCATCTTGCCGGGACTGACCTACTTTATCGCACAGATATTTATCCATCTGACCAATAGAAAACAGCTGAGTTTCCTTTTTTACACTTTTATACTGCTCATCCCAGCGGTGGGTTACACATGGACCGTTTATAAAATCCAATCCAACAAGACATGGAATTACACCTTGGATGAAACCGTACAGCCGTACGCCAAAAGGATCGTTGTGCTTGGTGATGAGATAAGTGCATATCAACACGCTTCCCTTGCCAGCCCCTACCTTAATTACCGGCTTTCCAAACGTGTGCTCACAGATTACACAGACCACGAAAATATGGTCGAAGTTTATTTGAATTTTTTACGCGAGAAACCAACTGTTATTTATGATCAGGAAGGCCTGTTCGAGAAAATAATAGAACACATCCCCGCCTTGGGAGAGCTTTATCAAAAAGAGCAAAAAGGTGTATACCGATTGTCAAAAGAATAATCATTCGGATTAAGTGGCAACTTCGGCTTCAGATATAGGACCAAGCAATATTCCTGGGGGATGAGCGATTTCCTGGTGATTTTGGTAAGCATATTTCTCTTTAATGTAGCAATAGGAATGCATGCTCCAGTATAAAAAAATCAGCGAAAATCCTATTAATCAGCACCATCTGCGTGCTATCGAAACCAACCCTAATCCCCCAACTTTTCCGCTTGACCCCAGATACTACGATTGGCAAGAGTTAATCCCTACAAAAAAAGCGGCTAATTTCCCTTCACTGGAAACTGGCCGCTTTTAAGTTGTTTAATAAAATCATGCTATTTTAGCCTCGCCAATGGTGTCATGCCTCCCTTGGTCTTATCGTCAATATTCACCAATATCTCAGCATCCAAGGGCACAAACACATCGACCCTGGAACCAAACTTGATAAAGCCAAACTCTCCTCCTTGGACCAATGGATCACCCTCTTTCACATAGTACTTGATCCTTCTTGCCACCGCACCGGCAATTTGCCTTACCAATAATTGCACGCCTGTTTTAGTGTGTCTGATCACCATGGTAGACCGCTCGTTTTCATAGCTTGCCTTAGGATGCCAGGCCACCATGTATTTACCGGGATGGTATTTAAAGTACTCCACAATACCGCTTACA
This sequence comes from Echinicola soli, assembly GCF_006575665.1. Taxonomy (NCBI): domain Bacteria; kingdom Pseudomonadati; phylum Bacteroidota; class Cytophagia; order Cytophagales; family Cyclobacteriaceae; genus Echinicola; species Echinicola soli. Next base: position 1,751,357 of record NZ_CP041253.1, on the reverse strand, counting down.
GGAGATCGATTAACATGGACATTTACAGGAGACATAAAGATGGAAATTTGCTTTCTCCGCTCTTTTAGGAATTCATCTTCCTGCGCTTCTTCGATCACCACTACCTTTCCATCCGCTGGAGCATAAACCAGTTGCTCATCTTCTGGCATCAGAATGGTAGGATTTCTGAAAAACTGCAGTACCAACAAATAAATAATGATACTGGCCAGTAAAATCAAGTTCAATACGGTGTCCTGCCCTGGCATTAATTGATGCGTCGCAAAGTTGACACCCGCGAGCACTACCAACATCCAGAACAATAATTTTCGTCCTTCTTTATGTATCGTCATCAGTATGGGGTTAATTCAATATAAATCAATGTTTTGAATTTAATTTTAGTTCCTTTATTACAAACAACCTTGCTGACCCAAATTAAATTCTGCTGCAATTTGCCAATATTTCTCGGTATGTTAAAGAAAAAAATGAATATACCTTCAGCACAGGGGAAGGCATTATTTCTGGGGACTGGGAAATTTTGGTCTAAATATTAAGCTTTTATAGGATAAAAGATTGGCCGAAAAGGCTCCAGGCCACTAAGTCTTTAATGCTCGATACTTCTAAAAACTAAAAGCCAAGCACCTCATGTCTTAGACACCGGTGGTGCTGCCTTTAACTATTATGGTTTTACGTTATTAGTAACCTCCGTTCGATTTAAAAACCGTCACTGCGAGCCTGTCTGCTCCAGGCAGGGCGTTGAGGAAGGTTGTAGACGGATGGACATCGAATTCATGGACTCAGGTTAGACGGTAAATACCAGAGTGCTGGTAACATGTCCCTATTGGGGGCGAAAATGTAAATGGCACCGGACATGAAAGTTCACCACCGGAGCCATTTGAATAATTTTTCACAATATATAATATAACCGATCAGGCCTGTTAGAATCCTCCCCTGAACTGGTACGTCTGCGCTACTTTATCGATGGCAACGATATAGGCAGCGATCCTCATTGGCACCTCATGCTTTACAGAAGTCTTATACACTTGGTCAAAGGCTTCTTTCATGATCCTATCTGACCTTCTGTTTACCCTTTCAGCGGTCCACTTATACCCGAGACGGTTTTGTACCCATTCGAAGTACGATACCGTCACCCCGCCAGCATTGGCCAGGATATCCGGCACCACCATGATGCCCTTTTCATTGATGATTTTGTCGGCGTTAAAGGAGGTCGGTCCATTGGCTCCTTCTACGATCAAACGTGCATTGATTTTGTCTACATTAGCTTTGGTGATCACGTCTTCCACAGCGGCAGGCACCAGTAGATCTACTTTTAATTCGAGCAACCCTAAGGGATCTGACAGTTTCTCAGCCCCGTCAAATCCTTCCAAAACCCCTTTATTGCCATCACGATAGGCAATAGCCTTTTGGATGTCAATACCGTTGGCATTATAATAAGCACCAGAAATATCCGAAACCGCCACGACCTTCAGCCCCCTTTCCTCCAGCAATGCCGAAGCCCAAGAACCTACGTTGCCAAAACCTTGGACCGCACAGGTTGCTTGGAACGGGTTGATCTTGAGTTTTTCCATGGCCGCCAGTGCGGACACCATCACGCCACGTCCCGTAGCTTCCGTTCTCCCCAGCGAGCCTCCCAAAACGAGTGGTTTGCCCGTCACGACGGCATTCACTGTGGTTCCTTTTGCCTTGGAGTATTCATCCATTAGCCAGGCCATTTCCCTGGGACCGGTCCCCATATCAGGTGCAGGGATGTCCTTGTCAGGACCAAAAACATCAATCATCGCAAGCGTATAGGCACGGACTAACCGTTCGATTTCACCTGGTGACATTTCTCTCGGATTGCAGCGCACACCGCCTTTTCCCCCACCGTAGGGAATATCCACCACCGCACACTTCCACGTCATCCATGCTGCCAGCGCCCTGACCTCATCGATATGCACGTCCGGAGCAAACCGAATTCCCCCTTTTGCCGGGCCCAAAATATTGGAATGTACCACACGAATACCTTCAAAAACTTTGATTTTGCCATTGTCCATAGTGATCGGAAGGGATACAATCACTTGTTTTGCGGGGTTTTTCAGCACATTATAGACCTCTTCAGAAAGCCCTAACTTCTCTGCTGCAATATTAAACCTCTCCATCATTGACTCCAATGGATTTTCTTTATCCTTAATCGGAGCCGGTTCGATATAAGCCATAATTGGGTTTTAGTTTATGTAGAGACTAAATTTGATATAATATTAGATACATTTTCAAAATAGAACTATATATTTTAAAATATTTTCAAAAATGCCGCGATAAAAGGAGCCGAAACTAACAATCCGTCAAAACGATCCATAAATCCTCCATGTCCGGGAAGCCCTCTTCCTGAGTCTTTGATAGCAATACTCCTCTTAAACAACGACTCAATCAGATCACCATATGTACCTGCGATAACAATAATGCCGCCTATGCAGAACCATTTCCACTGAGGGATTACCGCAAAGTTTAAACTGAGCAAGTAGGCTGTCACAATCGCAGCAGCAGCTCCTCCCAAACTGCCTTCCCAGGATTTCTTGGGGGACACTCTCTCAAACAACTTCGTTTTACCGAATTTTGTTCCAGCAAAATACGCACCACTATCACTGGCCCAAAGGATAAAAAGCGATCCCACGATTACTTCATAGTGGAAGGTTTTATCCACTGAAAACGCAGCTAAGTTCAATAAAGAAAAGGGCACTGCCACATAAAATATCCCCAAAAACGTGAACGCAATACCTGTAAATGGTTTTTTATCCGATTTACGATAGAGCTTGATAAAGAATATCAGTGATATCATGGGAAAGATAAGAAAATAATACTTATCATCCAGGTGCTGCATCTCCACAAAAAAAGTCATAACAAAAATCATAAAGCCCAAAAAAGTACCGAAAGACTTTAGGGGAAGCATCCCGTCCAGCCCACATAGTTTGTAAAATTCCAGCTGTGACAAAACCAGAATCGTTCCGAAAATCAAAAAGTAAGCCCACTCACTGTACATGCATCCTAAAACAATGACCGCTGCTCCCAGTAAGGCCGTGATGATACGCTGTCCCAGTTCACTATAATTGGAAATATTAAAACGATATCTCATTCTTGATTAAATTAGCAGCCTCAAAGGCCTTCTCAGAAGTTACCATCACATGATAACTCCCGTTGATTTGGTACACAGATTCCTTTTTATTCAGTACAATCGCGGTGATGTCATGTTCGCCAAGTACTCCCTTAACGATTTCGGCCCTGACGACCGACTCCGACTCAAAAACCTTCTGCCACTTCTCCATGTAAAGTTTTATTTTTATTTCCTTGTTGAACAAAAAGTCGCATGCAGGCGATAAAGACCATCAGCCCTAGCAGCACCGTATACCAGTTAACGCCCTCTGGGTCTTCTATGTTGAATTCCACCATCCCCAACTTGTTCAGGTAGACCATGACAATGGTGAATGTATTGTTCAGCACATGCCCCACTATGGGATAAATCAAACTTCCTGAGTACAGATACAAGTAGCCAAAAAGTGCTCCAAGAAGTAAACGAGGGAAAAATCCATAGAACTGAAAGTGAATCGCAGAAAAAACAAAAGCTGCCAGCCACACCCCTGCATGGGCATTGCCAAAATAACGGTGCAGTTTTGGCTGCAATATTCCTCTGAAGAAATATTCTTCCCCTATTCCTGCCAAAACACCGATTACCAGCACCCCTGCTAAGAACTCTCCTAAGGTCTGAAAATCGGTCAAAAACATGGTCATTTTCATTGCCTGATCTTCCATTTCACGGGCAAACGTTTCAAATCCCTCCATAAACGGCGGAAACTCCACATTCATGTTCCACTCGATCACTTTTGCATCAAATAACACGAAGCCAAACAGCAGCGGTATCAGGAGCAAAAGATAAGTGAACTTTACACGGGCAAATTGGTGTTTCCATCCAAGGCTGGCTTTTTCCACAATATGAGAAAACAACCATCCAGCAAGGAAAAAAGCCAGGCCTCCACCTAAGCCCTGAAGAAACAGCATGGCCATCCGGCCGTTAGGATGTTCCAGCTCTCCGGTAAACAAGGGCAGGATATCTTCATAGCTAATATTAAATAGAAAAGGGATAATTACCAATGCAATCCCTTGAGTCAGTGCAAGTGCGCCAAAAGTGATCAAAACAAGGACAACTAGAGACAATAACCAGTTGTGTTTTGCAGCAATTTGGCTTTGGGTTTTATAAATCTCCATAATTGGGGTAAATTTACAGGAAAATTATAAATCAATCGTGGTAAAAATAGGAAACTTAGCCTTGGGAGAATTTCCCTTACTGCTGGCACCGATGGAAGATGTCAGTGACCCACCATTCAGAGCGGTGTGTAAGGAAAATGGTGCGGATTTGATGTACACAGAGTTCATCAGCTCGGAAGGCCTGATCAGGGATGCGGCCAAAAGTGTCCAAAAGCTGGATATTTTTGAATACGAACGACCTATCGGCATTCAGATATTCGGAAATGAAATTGATTCCATGAGGGAAGCTGCCGCCATAGCCGAACAAGCCGGACCGGACATTCTGGACATCAATTACGGCTGCCCTGTCAATAAAGTAGCCTGCAAAGGTGCCGGTGCTGGCATTTTGCTTGACATTGATAAAATGGTGAGCATGACCGCCGAGATCGTCAAAGCCGTCAATATCCCCGTCACCGTAAAAACCCGCCTTGGATGGGACAATAACACCATCCGGATCGTAGAAGTCGTGGAAAGGCTTCAGGACGTAGGCATCCAGGCCATCAGCGTTCACGCACGTACCAGAAAGCAAATGTACAAAGGTGAAGCCGACTGGACTTACCTGGCCAAGATCAAGGAAAACCAAAGAATCCACATTCCATTGTTCGGCAATGGCGACATCGACAGTCCCGAAAGGGCATTGGAATACCGAAACCGCTTTGGCGTGGACGGCATGATGATTGGCCGTGCGGCAATTGGCTACCCATGGATTTTCAATGAAATCAAGCAATATTTCGAAACGGGAGAAAAACTTGCCGCACCAGGCCTGGAAGAACGCATCAATACTGCCAAAAAACACTTGGACTTTTCTGTCAAATGGAAAGGTGAAAAACTCGGTATCCTGGAAATGAGAAGACACTATACCAATTACTTCCGCGGCATGCCAAATTTCAAACCCTACCGCACCAAAATGGTCACGGCGGACACCTATGCTGAAGTCTCTTCGCTCCTGGATCAAGTCGCAGTGGACTTTGCCGATTACCAGTTTGTTACTCAAGGCTAAGGAGAGGCTTAGATATGAGACGTTAGACTTGAGATGGGAGACTTGAAATTTGGAATCCTCCTACAAAACACTTCCTGTCTTGGCTACTTTGTGGCGACATACCAAACGAATGGAAACCTTCCCCGGCCCCAGAAATATGGATATGGCTTGGTCCGTTTGTAATCCCAAAGGAGTAAACAACACCATTATATAAATAAGGGCTGCCTTCCCACTGGAAAGCAGCCCTTTCTATTAAATCTTGATGTCACGTTCTGAATTTACTTGACACTTTTTCTCTTACTTTTTTCTTCAAAAACCGTCACTTCGATCCTGCCTGGAGGAACGACGAAGCAGTCTCATCCCAAGAGAAGAAGATTGCTTCAATCCGTTTCTCTGCGTTCGCAATGACGTTTTACCGACACCATCATGAAACTCTTTGTTCTCTTGTTAATCTCTTCCGCCAAAGAAGATCATAGCATAGTAGGCCAACGTAGTCAAGGATGCCATCGCCGCTACCACATAGGTCATGGCTGCCCATTTAAGGGAGTCCTTCGACATCTCATATTCCGATGGCGTGACGATATTTCTTTCCTTCACCCAAGCCAAGGCTCTTCTACTCGCATCAAACTCCACGGGCAAGGTCACCAAGGTAAACAAGGTAATCACCCCATAGGAGCCTACCACAATCACTCCTACCATTTCCCACGGCAGGTTAAACAGTGCCAGTCCTCCAAACAAGGAAGCGATCAGCACAAAATTGAGGATTTTACCACTGATGTTCTGAATAGGCACCATCGCAGAGCGCAGGCCTAACCAAGCATACGACCGGGCATGCTGCACGGCGTGGCCACATTCGTGGGCTGCCACAGCAGTAGCCGCAGCATTTCTGCCATAATAAACATCTGGGCTGAGGTTCACCGTTTTGTTCTGAGGGTTATAGTGGTCGGTCAGCTTGCCTTCCACACAGTTTACCGCAACATTATGAATACCGTGGTCAGCCAGCATCAGCTCGGCTATTTCCTTTCCTGAAAGATTGGCCTCCAAGGCCGTCTGAGAGTACTTTTTAAATTTGTTCTTGAGCTTCCGACTAATCACAAAGCCCAAAATCCCAAATACAACGACAATTAGAATCAGTAACATATTTTTGTTTGTTTTAAACGCTTAATTATTACGCAAATGCTCCGCTTGTGGTTTTGCTATGACAGAAATTTTTGCCACTACCAGTAAGCTGATGACACCAGCCACCAGCACGATCAGCACTTGGGAGCTATGGACGATAATAGCAAATATTTTGCCCTCTTCTTCAGTCAGACCATATGTCATTAAAATAAAAGCTACTAAGGCATGAAAGGTCCCAATTCCACCCTGGACTGGTGCCACCATCCCAATACTCCCCATCACCATCACCATCAGCACAGCGGATGGAGACAAATTGGCAGTACTGGGCATCCCAATGGCAATAAAATACATCATGAGGAAATAAATTATCCAAATCCCGACTGAGGAAAGCCAGAAACCCAAGCGGTTTTTCATACGCTGTACACTCTTTAGCCCTCCTATAAGCTCACGCATAAAGTGATGAAACTTCTTTACCAATCCATGGTCACGATATCGATGGGACACCCAATAAAAAACGATTCCCAACAAAACCACACCACTGATCAACAAAGGCATATATTCCTGTAAGCCGGTTTTGATGGCTTCCAAGGACACCAGATCATTGGCCAATCCCACAAAAACTTCGCGTTCGAGGATAAAAGCCAAAAAAATAACCCCCAACATAAACAACAGGTCCACTGATCGCTCCAAAATCACCGTACCGAGCAATTTACTAACGGGAAGTTTTTCTGTCTTCTTAAGTACCCCGCACCGGGCTACTTCACCAGCACGAGGGATCAGCATATTGACAAGATAACCTATCATCAGGCCCCAAAAAGCCCTCGAAGTAGGGAGCCTCTCCTCCAGATCTGCATCAATGAGCAATTTCCACCGCCAGGCCCTCACGCCAAATCCCAGGATCGAAATGCCAATAGACATGCAGATCCAAAACAGTGAAGCCTGCTGAAGTGCTTCCAACAGGCTTTCCATTTTTACATCTTTATATAAGAACCAAAAAATCCAAATGGCCACCACCAGGGATATGACCACTTGGATCCATTGCTTTACTGTTAGTCTCAACTTAGATCAATTTATTGGAGTCATCCGGAAATATAACCACTGGCTTATACTTCTTCGCCTCTTCAAAGTCCATGGAAGCATAAGAAATAATGATCACCACGTCACCTACTTGCGCTTTTCTGGCTGCAGGACCATTCAGGCAGACCATACCGCTGCCGCGCTCACCTTTGATCACGTAAGTCTCCAGCCGCTCACCATTATTGACATTAACGATCTGCACTTTTTCGTTTTCAATCATGTTAGCTGCATCCATCAAATCCTCATCAATAGTGATACTTCCCACATAATGAAGTTCCGCTTGCGTAATCTTGACCCTGTGAATCTTTGATTTCAATAACTGAATTTGCATTGCTTTCTAAATTTGCCACAAATTTAAGGATTAAATTGGTAAGTTGTCGATCAACCTCACATCACCGACGTTAGCTGCGGTGCAGATGGAGTATTCTTGGGACTCGTTTTGTTGTGAAATATCTATCTCTGATACCAATTCAAGGCTTTTTGTCCTCACCAGCTCAAAGTATTCCAACTCCACTCCCTGCTCCAAATTAAATTTGTGTGATATTTTGTCCTGTACCTCAAACCACGGCTTGCCTGCTAAAAGTTCCTTTCGCGCCAGCACCAGGGATTCGAAAAGGATCAGGGCTCTTTTGCGGTCGGCCGATGTCAGCCTCCCATTACGGGAAGACATGGCCAATCCATCCGGTTCACGCGAAGTAGGCACCACCACCATCTCCACGTCAAAAGACAGATCATCCACCATTCTTCGGATAATGGCCACCTGTTGAAGGTCTTTTTGCCCAAAAAACGCCTTATCGGGACAGATGATATGAAACAACTTCGACACTACTACTCCTACCCCATTAAAATGTCCCGGCCTGAAAGCCCCTTCCAGGGTCCGTTCTAAATCCCCAAAATCAAATGTCAATGCAGAGGGCCGTGGATACATCTCCTCCACTTCAGGAAGAAACACATAATCAACCTCCTCTTTCTCCAACAAGGCCAAATCCCCTGTTACCCTTCTGGGGTATTTTTCCAAATCCTCTGGATTATTGAATTGGGTGGGATTGACAAATATGGAAACCACTACTACATCAGTCATATTTTTGGCATTTTTCACCAAATTTAAGTGACCATCATGTAGCGCTCCCATCGTCGGCACCAGGCCAACCGTCTGGGCTGCCTTTCGATAACCATTTAACTGTTGTTTTACCTCTTGCTTGGTCTTTAGAATTTTCACGACTATACATTTACACTTAGCAAAATAGGAGCAAAAGTAAATTATTCTAGACAATATCAACGGGTTTTTGTATTTTTTTTTGTATCTTTGTAGTCCCGTATTATCCCTCAACAAAAAAAACAAGATATGTCCAAACTTCGTATTCTCTACGTAGCAAGTGAAATCAATCCATTTCTTCAAACCTCAGAGGTAGCTAACTTCGTTAGGGCTTTGCCACAGGCAATGCAGGAAAAAGGAATGGAAATCCGTATTCTTGTTCCGAGATTTGGTTTGATCAACGAAAGAAAGAACAGGTTGCATGAAGTAGTAAGGCTTTCAGGAATCAACATTTCTGTAGGGGAAGAGGAGAAACCATTGATCATTAAGGTCGCTTCCATTCCTAACGCAAAGCTTCAGGTATATTTTATTGATAACGAAGACTATTTCCAGCGTAAAAGCGTTTTCCATGATAAGCAGGAAAAATTCTATGAAGACAATGACGAAAGGGCCATTTTCTTCTGCAAAGGCGTTATCGAAACGGTCAAAAAACTGGGATGGGCACCTGACATTGTTCACTGCAATGACTGGATGACCAGCTTGATTCCTTTGTACCTGAAAACCACTTACAAAAATGAACCGTTATTTAAAAACACAAAATCAGTGTTCACTATTTATAATAACGGATTTAATCATAAATTTGATGATGATTTGTTGGAGAAGGTCAAAATGGTCGACATTGATGACAGCATATTGGCCCCATTGAAGTCAAAAGACTATGAAGGCTTCTTGAAAATCGGTATGGAATATGCCGACGTGGTGATCAAAGGTGACCAAATCTCCGAAAGTCTGAACAAAATTATTGAAGAGTGCTCTAAAGACAAAAAGTGTGATATTAACAACGAAGACGAAGAAGAACAACTTTTTGAAAGTTATTACAACATCTATACAGACCTGGCAGGCTAAGCTCGCCGGACTGTTATTACTTTCTACGCCATTGATCAATGCATGTACCGATCCATCTGATATCGGATTGGCTCTTGATCCAGAAGCAAACAGAATTGGGGTTTTCTATGCAGAAATACCCCTTTCTGCTTATTTGGTATCTACTGATTCACTCAATACCACTAATCCGGGAACACTCGTAGCAGGTGGTGACATCAGTGATTACTTTGGCGAAACGGAGGCAACCGCCTATAGTAGAATGGCCTTCAGCACATCCGCCACAAAACCAGAAAGTGATGCCATCTTGGATTCTGCCAAGTTTAGCCTGGACATCAGATCGCTCACAGCTGAAGACCTGGACGAAGCCAAAAGCTTCTCCGCCCACAAGCTGACAGAACCAATTCTGGATACTACCTATTATAATTTTGACCATTTGGCATTTGGGGAAACTCCTTTCGCGGCTGGTTCATTTATGCTTGAGGAGAATTCAGACACCATCGTATTCATGAACTTGGATGAGACATTGGCCACGGACCTGTTTACCAAGATCAAAGATGAAGACCCGGTATTTGACGATATCTTTTCGTTCAGGGACTATTTCCCGGGTTTTGCCCTGAAAGGATCTCCAGCACAACAAACAACCATCCATGTAACCCCTGGGACAGATACTGGCTTCAAACTGTATTACAGAAACAGTGAAGAAGACACTGTATCCAGTGTTTACACCATTTTCACCAGCTCTTCAAGGCATTTTAATGGTGTCACCAATAACCCAACGGGTACACCAACCGAAATCGTGACGGAAAAAAACAAGGCTTACGATGTAGGCACTCTGGTGGGAAGCAAAGCATTGCTTGGACATATGGTAAAGCTGGACATGGAGCCCTTGTCCAACTTCCTGGACACTGTGGATAATGTAGTCTTCAACAGCGCCATCCTCTCCATGGGACCGACAGAAAACTTCCCGGACAGTAAACTGCCCATCCAAGGGCTCATTCAGTACTTTACGGATGATACCAATAAAATTCTTCGACGAGAAGAAGATGGTGCCCCTTACAGTATTCAATTAGGCATTGCACCTCAAACTACCACTGACGAGAATGGAAATGTAGTCCCTGCGGTCACATCTGGCGGCACCAATCCGCTTGCCTTTAATACGGAAGATTACATCTATGGCCCACCGCCTCTTCCCCGTAGTGGTATCACTGATTATGTCGATGCGCTATACAGAACTGATGTGATGCGGACGGACTTACTGCTTTATCCTGGGACAGTTAGCTTATCTGGAAGCAATGTGGTTACCAACAGTAACTTCACGAGGTCTCTCCGAGAATACATCGTCAACCAAAACTCGATAACACTCAAAATCTATTATTCTAAACTTAGATAATCGATCATGATATAATTTAAAATTAAATTCGGACCCTAATAAGTAATTTTTATGTGTGGAATTGTTGCCTATGTTGGCAAGCAGGAAGCCCTGCCTGTCATCATAAAAGGCCTAAAACGCCTCGAATACCGAGGCTATGACAGTGCCGGTGTGGCCTTACTGAATGACACCGGACTCAATGTTTACAAGAAGAAAGGGAAAGTTTCCGAGTTGGAAAACTTCATCGAAAGCAACCCTAACCTTCACTCTCACATCGGGATAGGACACACCCGATGGGCCACCCATGGCGAACCCAATGATGTCAATGCCCACCCGCATTACTCCTCATCGGAAAAATTCGCCATGATCCATAACGGCATCATCGAAAATTACGAAGTCCTTAAAACCGACCTTATCAATAAAGGATACACCTTCCACAGTGATACTGACTCGGAAGTGTTTATCAATTTTATTGAGGATATCCATCAAAACAACAACTGTAGCCTGGAAGAGGCCGTGAGACTGGCTCTTCATAAGATTGTAGGGGCATATGCCATTGTTTTGATGAACAAAGAGGAACCTGACACCTTGATTGCTGCCAGAAAAGGGTCTCCACTGGTCATCGGTGTAGGTGAAGACGAGTTTTTCCTGGCTTCTGATGCCACGCCAATCGTGGAATACACCAATCAAGTGGTCTACTTGGACGATTATGAAATTGCGGTCATCCGTGACGCCAAGCTGCAGATCAAAACGATCGAAAACATCGAAACCCACCCTTATATCAACAAACTGGACATGGAGCTGGAAGCTATCGAAAAAGGTGGCTACGAACACTTCATGCTCAAGGAGATCAATGAGCAGCCACGATCCATTGCAGACTGTATGCGGGGAAGGCTGGACTCCAGGGCTGGCCGACTGATTCTCGGCGGCTTAAGGGATTATATGAACAAGTTCCAAAATGCCGACCGGATCATCATCACGGCTTGTGGTACCAGCTGGCATGCAGGATTGGTGGCAGAATACCTCTTTGAGGAATTTGCCCGTGTCCCTGTGGAAGTAGAATACGCTTCGGAATTCCGATACAGAAATCCGGTGATCAACAGCCGTGACTTTGTCATTGCCATCTCCCAATCAGGAGAAACGGCAGATACACTGGCGGCCATCGAGCTGGCCAAGCAAAAAGGAGCAACGATCTTTGGGGTGTGTAATGTAGTGGGCTCATCTATTGCCCGCTCGACTCATGCCGGTTCCTACACCCATGCAGGTCCTGAAATCGGCGTGGCATCTACCAAAGCCTTTACTGCACAGATTTCTGTGCTCTCGATGATGGCACTGATGCTCGGCTATCAGCGTGGCACACTTCCTGAAAGCAAGTACATGGAGCTTCTCAGTGAACTGGAAGCCATCCCTGCAAAAGTCGAAAAAGCCCTGAAGCTCAATGAGCAAATAGAACGGATCGCCGCACAGTACAAAGACGCCAGGAACTTCCTTTACCTGGGAAGGGGCTATAACTTCCCGGTGGCACTGGAAGGGGCGCTAAAGCTGAAAGAAATCTCTTATATCCATGCGGAAGGCTATCCTGCAGCGGAAATGAAGCACGGCCCTATCGCCCTGATCGATGAGGAAATGCCCGTGGTATTTATCGCCACACAGGACAGTTCTTATGAAAAGGTGGTGAGCAATATCCAGGAGGTAAAAGCCCGTAAAGGAAAGATCATCGCGGTGGTCACGGAAGGAGACCAATCAGTGAAGAAAATGGCCGATCACGTTATCGAAATCCCAAGGGCCCATGAAGCCTTTGTCCCGCTGATCTCCGTGGTTCCGCTTCAGCAGCTTTCCTATCACATTGCTGTGATGCGCGGCTGCAATGTGGACCAGCCAAGAAACTTGGCCAAATCAGTTACGGTGGAATAAAGCATAGAAACTTATTTATCGTTAAAAGCAGGCTGTGGGCATTCGTTCACAGCCTGCTTTGTTTAATGCATAATTCGGTCTCAATGCCGTTTAGTTAACGGATGTCCCCGACAGTCATGCGGGGCAGGCTATCCTGACGACAGAGCCTGTTCCTACAGATCGGGAAAGGATCTTTTCAATCATTGTGGTATGAGCGAGATTCCCTCGCCGCGGCGAGATGACAGCTTTGTCACGGTCTGCTCTTAGCTAAACAGCATTGAATCCGGGTTTAGCGGCATATTGATCCAATACAACTCCATCAGGAAAGCAAAAAAACTTTCTTTAGGCTGCAACTATCCATTTCAATGAAGTGTTATGGAGAAACTTGACTTTTGGCAGATTTTCAACCTGAAAAACTCAACCCTATATGACATCAAACACTACTGAAAACCAACCGTTAAGAAGTTGGCTGCTTTTAGGTTTTCTTTCACTGGTTTGGGGAAGCTCGTTTATTCTGATCAAAAAGGGATTAATGGTGTTTTCCCCAGGTGAAGTGGGCGCCTACCGCATTGTGTCGGCCGCTACTGTATTGCTCCCACTTTCCCTGCCGAGGATCCTCAAGCTGAGCAGGAAGCAAATCGGTAATCTCATGGTAGTGGGCCTGGTAGGTAGTTTTCTACCTGCATTTCTCTTCGCGAAGGCACAGACCCAGCTCAGCAGCTCCATCACCGGAGTCCTCAATGCCCTCACTCCTCTTTTTGTAGTTGTTATAGGGGCATTGTTCTTTAGAGCAAAGATAACCGTCAGAAATGGCCTTGGCTTGCTCATTGCCTTCATCGGTGTCATCATTCTCATCAGTGTCAAAGAAGGCAGCAGCATCACTAGTTTCTCCGCTATCAATGCCTATGCACTATTGGTCATTTTAGCAACCATATGCTATGGTATCAATCTGAACATTATCAAGCATTGGTTTGAAGCACTGAAGCCCGTGGAAATCACAGCTATTTCGTTGTTGTTAGCACTTCCTGTGGCCTTAGCTTACCTTCTCTTTCAGACCGATTTCACACATACGCTGGTCCATGGAGAAGGCGCACCACTGGCAGCAGGTTATCTGACCATTCTCGGAGTCCTGGGAACGGCCGTCTCCCTGATCCTGTTCAATGGCCTTGTCAAAATTGCCAGCCCTGTATTTGCCAGCACGGTCACCTACCTGATCCCCATCGTGGCCATTGCTTGGGGCGTATTGGATGGGGAGATGTTTCTCCCCGGGCATTTCATTGGCATGATAGCAGTCATTGCCGGTGTGTGGATCGGCAATAAAAAACCAAAAAAGAAACGGCTGGTCGCTACGGGTTAATCCACTTAGAAAAAGGAACTGATGATGATCGATTTTGTTATAAGCCCGGTTTATCATTCGCTGGAAAAAACCCTGTACTTGATACTAATTACTTCCCCTTCAACTTATTTCTCCAAGCATAGGCCAGCATAGGTAATTGCGCATAGCTTTTCACACCTGCTTTGACGCCTTGGGCTTTTAAAAAAAGGTCATTTGACCGTCTACTCAGCTCCAGCGAAAAGGCCTTGATTTGCCGGTGGTTTTCCGAAATATCGATCAAGTCATTTCTTAGTCCCTTATCCATCGTGGTCAAAAACTGCCGATATCCAGCAGGGTCCAAGCGGTACAGGTCATTCAGCTGATAGCTCAACAGCCTCAAGTGTCCCGAATATTGCAAAAGCGGATTGTCACTATGGCTACAAATCACCCAGCCGATAAAATTAGCCTCGCCCTCATTGGTAACACCATAGCTATGGGCCATTTCATGTGCAATCGTAAAAGGCTTTTCCAACGGGTGTAAAGTAGGGTCAATATAACTTTCCCCCACAAAAGGAAAGTAAATGCCCAAAATCCCAAGCTTCCTCAGCAGTCCGCCAGGATAAAGCTCCTTAGTCCTTGGATGACCTGTAAAATTAAGCCCCATCATATATAGGTTTTCACGGATATTGGCCCGCACCACATTTTCCAGTTCATCATACGGCAAGGTTTTCCCTATCGCCAAAGTATCATCGGAAATATTAGGACGAATCTGATGGAGCAAATCCCGGGTCAGCACCAATTCATTTACCAAGGTCTCTTTTTCTAAGGCCACTGGTTTAAGGCCCAACTGCTGAAAAATAGGCACCCGCTGATAATTAAATCCCCAGAGTACCAAAAAGAAAAAGACCAGAAAACCAGCAAAATTCAGCACACATCGACCACTGAACAACAATTTACCCTTCCATCCCTCACGTTTTCCCACCTTCCAAATGAACAGCCCCAACGACGCCAATACGCCCAAAAAGAAAAGGTAAACGGTTGGAAAAGGCAAACGGGAAATAGAAATATCTATGATATTACGAATAGCTGGGAAAAATTCACGAGAATAGATGCGCTCTGTTGCCTCGGGAAACCGGACTGCAAAATAACGAATGACAAGGCATAACACTCCCAAAATCACCCAAGTCCAGTTTTTCTTCAACATACGTTACCAAAAGTTATTTATAAGCTATTAGCAAAAAAAAGGCCATCCACTATTGTGAATGACCTGAACTATATATTTATTTCTTTAAATTCCCTCTGCCTCCACAGTCTTCACATCATCGGGAAGCATCCTGGTAAGTAGGTTTTCGATTCCCGCCTTTAGGGTCACGGTACTCGAAGGACATCCCGAGCAGGCCCCTTGCAAAAGCACCTTTACCTCTCCATCTTGGAAACTATGGAAAATAATGGCTCCACCATCCTGCTCTACAGCCGGACGAATATACTCATCAAGGATGCCCTTTATTT
This sequence comes from Echinicola soli, assembly GCF_006575665.1. NCBI lineage: Bacteria > Pseudomonadati > Bacteroidota > Cytophagia > Cytophagales > Cyclobacteriaceae > Echinicola > Echinicola soli. The sequence continues at coordinate 1,735,684 of NZ_CP041253.1, read as the reverse complement.
TTTTGACTACTTCACTATCGTTCTCATCAAACAAGGGATCCTTGTCCAGCACCACATCAATGGCCGGCTTACCGGACTCCAGATATTGTCTGATGTGGTCGCGGATAAAGTCCTGTACTTCCGGCCACTCCACATCGTTCTTTTTGGTCACCGTCACAAAATTGGACGTGATAAAAACCCGCTCCACAGTGGCAAAATTAAACAGCTCTTTTGCTAACTGGGAATTCTCTGTGCTCTTTTCATCCGGATAGTCAAAACTCACCCCCTCGTCCGTCAACATGAAGTTTACCACAAACTTCAGCGAATTCGGATTGGGATTTGCTTCCAGATAGATATGTACTGGCTTTTTCTGCGCTTGTAACATGATTATTATTTTTAGCTTTCTTGCGAAATTCTTATTGTTTCAAATTGGCCATCAGGAACTACCACAGTTACCTCCAAAGTAGATGGTAACGATTCTTTAGTGACGGTTTCTAGCAATTCAAACAGCAAAACCGGTGATAAGTTCCTTATCTACTGCAAATTTATGAATCTGATGTAGATGTCAATGGGTTAGCCTCTCTGATCAGGCCGTCGGGCAACTCCCCTTCTGTACTGGCCACCACCGTACAGACGGTAGCATCACCGGTGACATTCACCACTGTCCTGAACATATCCAAGATCCTGTCAGGTGCCAAGATCAGCGCCAAACCTGCTGAGGGCACCCCTATCGATTCCAATACGATCAAAAGCATGATCAAGCCCGCACCGGGTACGCCTGCCGTGCCGATGGATGCCAGCGTAGCGGTCAGCACGATCATCAATTGCTGTGTAAGGCTAAGGTCCAGTCCCAATGCCTGGGCAATGAATACTGCCGCAACACCCTGATAAAGACAAGTCCCGTCCATATTGATCGTGGCGCCCAGGGGAAGGACAAAACTACTGACTTCCTCTGAAACACCGATCTCTTCTTCCACCTGCTTCATCGTTACCGGCAAGGTCGCAGAACTGGAGCTTGTAGAGAATGCCAATAACTGTGCTGGCCTAAGTGCTGAGAAGAAGTCCTTATATTTCACCTTGGTAAAGAGCTTCAGGATGGTCGGGTATACCAATACCACCATCAACAATAGCCCCGCCACCACCAGCAAGCTGTATTTTAATAAGGCAAACAACAGCTCTATCGCTGATTCCGGATTATCCCCGGCAATCTCCACAATTAGGGAAGCCATCAAGGCAAACACCCCATATGGAGCGATCAACATGATGTAGCCGACGATCTTGATGATGACATCGTTCAGCCCGTCAAAAAAGGCAATGACAGGACTCGCTTTAGACTTGGGGATCTCCAGCAAGGCAATCCCCATGATAATCGCAAAAAACACGATCTGAAGCATGCTGCCATTGTCAGAAGCAGCGAGGAAAACGTTTTCAGGGACCATCTCTACCAATGGTTTTAAAGGCGTCTGCTCTTGCAGTTCTGCGGCTTGGGAAGATTTATCTCCTACCACATCATCAAACTGCTCCATCAGCCTTTCCCTGGTCTCTATGGGTAAGCTTTTGCCCGGGGCAAAGACATTTACCAACACCAACCCAACGGTTACCGCAATGACAGTGGTCATCATATAAGCGCCGATGGTCTTACCACCAATTCTTCCCAACTTGGTAATATCCCCCAAATTGGACACCCCTACGATCAGTGAGGCCAGCACCAAAGGAACTGCGATCATTTTCAGCGCATTGATAAAAATAGTGCCAATGGGCTTGATATAATCCATTGTAAAATCCGGAGACATCTGCGTCTTGATCACGATCAAACCAAACACCAACCCTAAAACCAGGCCAATGATGATTTGCGTGTGAAGGGGTATCTTTTTTAGCATACTATTTGGGTTAAATTCCTAAACATCCAATTTATTCAATCGCTTTAACAATAAGAAGTCCGCTAGGACCAAAGCGGCCATTGCTTCCACGATTGGTACTGCCCTGGGAACCACACATGGATCATGACGACCTTTGCCGGAAACCGTCACCTGATCTCCTGCCTGGTTTACACTATCCTGATCCTTCATGATGGTGGCCACTGGCTTAAACGCCACACGGAAATAAATATCTTCTCCGTTGGAGATACCACCCTGGATACCTCCTGAGTGATTAGTCTTTGTTCTTACGTTATTGCCTTCCATGTAAAAAGCATCATTGTGCTCAGAACCGAGCATGGTCACCCCTTCGAATCCGCTACCATATTCAAAGCCTTTCACCGCATTGATGCTCAGCATCGCCTTGCCAAGCTCCGCATGTAGGCGGTCAAACACTGGCTCACCAAGTCCTACAGGAACTTTCTTCGCCACACAGCTGACCACACCACCGACAGTATCCCTGTTTTTTCTGATCTCATCTATATAGTCAATCATGTCCTGCGCAACCTCCGGATCAGGACAGCGAACAATGTTCTTTTCTATTTCAGCAAAATCCAGATCTTGATAAGGCTTCTCCAATTTGATTTGACCTGCCTGTGAAACATAGGCATTGATTTCTACCCCTATATGCTTCAGGAAAAGCTTTGCGACGGCACCTGCTGCCACACGGGCGGCGGTCTCACGGGCACTACTTCTGCCCCCTCCACGGTAATCGCGGACACCGAATTTTTCCTGATAGGTATAGTCCGCGTGGGATGGCCGATATTTATCGGCTATATGGGAGTAGTCCTTGCTTTTTTGATCGGTGTTCATGATCACGATGGCAATAGGCGTCCCTGTGCTTTTTCCTTCAAAAACACCGGAAAGAATCTGGCATTCATCTTCCTCTTTCCGCTGGGTGGTAATTTTGGATTGGCCAGGCTTCCTGCGCTGTAGCTCCTGTCTGAGGAACTCCTCATCAATCGGCAAACCTGCCGGACAGCCATCTATAATCACTCCTAGCCCCTTTCCATGCGATTCGCCGAAAGTGCTTATCTTAAATACTTTTCCAAATGAATTACCCATTACCTCTTTTTAATAATCAATACGACCAGCAAAACCACTGCTCCGGCCAATAGTATGTTGATAAAAGCCGAAAAATAATACTTATATCGTTCGTTTAAAAGCTTATTGTCTTCAAGTTCTATTAAATCATAAATCCCGCCGAGTCTGGTGCTCGAAATGGACTGGTTGATTTTGCTCTCTCCCACCACGTTCAAAACCGCCTTGGGCCTTAACGTATCGTATGCTGCCTTATCGGAGTTAAAATAAACCCACTCAAAGTGATCTGCCAATTTCACTTCTCCCGGCTCATTGATGGTGATGTAATACTCAAACTGCTTGATACCGGTCACGCGCCCGCGGCCTCTGTTGATCTGCTGGCGTTCGTTTGGATCGTAGGTGTTGAGCTTTTGGATATTTTTCTTTTTGGGAGCCTTGATGGTACTGATATTCCCTTCACCGGTAATCCCAAAATCATAGGTCACCCCTTCCCCTGTTTCCACTTTCTTGGTTTCAAAGTTTTCGCGTAGCCTGTACACCCCTACACTTACCTCGTTTTTAAGTGGATGGGGAGGCAGCGGTTTGACATAAACCGTCTTGCCTGGAGCATGGAAAGTCTTGAAATCCTGCTGGCGATTATTACCAAAGAAGGTAGGGTTCTTGGCGACCTTATATTTGATCATTTCCCAATCGATGGAAGGCAAGTTTACCTCCCCCTCATTAAAAGGATAATAGGTCGATTCATACACTTTAAAGCGTGTCCAATTTTTCCCATCGATGGTCACTCGCTCTGGCTGGATATTGGTGATATTGAAATTTTCTTCCCAGGCGTTGGTAGGCTTTATTTTGTTGACAATCTCTTCCAGTTGTTTGCCCGGTTCGTGAAAATCAAACGGTGCCTGGTTAGACTCCGACATGTAAAAGGCAAGGCTGACATTGAAGCCTTCTCCCACGTAAATACTGTCCTTATTGACGCTCATGGCAAAGAAAGCCTCATCATCAAGTTCAATAAACTCTTGTTCTTGCTGATCACCTCCACCGAAGAAATCATCAAAAGGATCCGTTCGCTGACGCTGGCTTTGCCGGGACTGCTTTGGCTCGGTCACCTTAATGATTTTGCCTTGGGCTTCCACCGCTTCACCATTGATCTGCACACTGAAATCCGACAGCGTAAACGCCCCTTTCTTAAGCGGTCTATAGTATTGGACAATGCTATTGGTGCTGCTCACCTGGCCATTGATCACGTTCATGGAAGAGGACTGGGACACCCCTTGCTTCTGGAATCCGGGGATCTCCGGAAACTGATCATAAGACTTTATTTTTTCATTAGAAATGGTTATTTTTACACTGAACGTTTCATTCAACCCTATTTCATCAGGACCCAGTTTCACTTTTATTTCCTGGGCATAGCCATAGGATAAAACCATCGTCCAGATGAATACTAGAGTAAAGTATAATTTCGTTCTTTTCATAGGTACCGAGATGCTTTAGGTTGCAAATTAACGAGTATATTTTAAACGCAACAAATTCAAAGTATTGTCGTATCAATTTTAGTATTGTTTAACTAACATAAAAATAGATGAGCCATGATAGAATATGTTAAAACCATTTTGCTCAAGGTGAGTTTTGACAAGAAACTTTTCGAGAAAGAGTTAAGAAAGGGCCTCAACATGCTGACGCCTAATGAGGTTCAGGAATTTAAAGATTGGTGTTATAAAACGTTTTCAAAAATTTACTTGGGAGTACTCAATAAATATTTCGTAAAACTCGCCTAAACATATCAGCCCCGCCCAGCGGGGCTTTTTTATTTTTGGAGTATTTCTGATAAATGAAAAAAATATGGTTCTATATGATTTACTATGGGTAAACTGAGCGCTAACGGAGATCAAGCAATATTTCTGGGGACGGGAGAAGATTTATATTCATTTGGTATGTCGCCACGAAGTCGCCAAGACACGAAGTGTTTTGTAGGCGGATTCCAAATTTCATGGAAAACAAACAGCTTTGGGTCTTAGAATCTTTGTGACAAAAAAACAAAAAGTAAATCCTATTAAAATAAAGGGATTCATGCCCTCAACTTTTTCGCTTGCCTCCTTTTTAGCTCATTTTGAGGGCCAAGCAATATTTCTGGAAGATGAGAGATTTCCAGGTAGTTTTGGTAAGCATATTTCTCTTTAATGTAGCAATAGGAATGTGTAGATTATAAAATCAATATAAATCCGTCATCGCGAACGGAGTGAAGCGATCCCGTATCTGAAAACGAGATTGCCGCGTTCCCGATAGCTCGGGACAGGCTATACTTCCTCGCTATGACGTTTTTGATGCTAATTATGAGTCGAACTCAGGTTTATACGCCATGGAAAGAGGATTTGTCCAATTTGGGAAAGAAGGACAAATTCTCCAAGAATATGAAATTCCGTATGCTCATAGTTTCTTATTTTTCTTTTCCTACCTGCACATTTTTCCTTCAAAAAAACGGTTATCGCTATCTCAAACCACTTACCAGTGACATTTTTGAAGATGGCATGGGAGAAAATTCTATAAAACACCCCTCCTTGAAACTTATGATACACTAAGCAGCCAACTCGAATCGACCATGAAATCCCCCAATAATTCCATTTATCGTGACGGGAAGAATCATGGTATATATATTCCTGTCATTCGAAAATTTAGGGATAAATGGTTCGTATCCCTTTGGCTAGAAAATGCTATTTATGTCTACCGCGAAGAGGGAAATGATTTGATAATGGACACTTCCTTTACGGTGCCAGTAAAAAAATGGTCAGCTACAAAAGTATCCCTATGTCAGAGAGCGAGCAGTTCTTTGACAAGAATGAACATATCCAACCTGGCCATATAAGTGATATCTTATTTACCAAGGATAACATTATCGTCGTTTATCGCAAAGGAATAACTGCTGCCCAAACCCAAAGCATCGGTACTAATGATCCTGAAAAAGAGTTAAAACTGAAGAAAATGGATCCATTTTTTGCAGCCATCTACAACCACTCCATGGACTTACTCAATCCTGGGGTTTCTTTTCCTAGGGAAATCCACTACCCTTCCGTGGTAAATCAGACAGGTGAAGTTATTGTCATGAAAGATCCTTCCCAGTCTGAAACAGAATACGACCAATTAATTCTTTATCATCTAAAAGTGCAAAAAGAATAGCGATTGATGAAGGCCAAAACCCCGTACATCAGCGTAACACTTTCACCAACTACCCCAAATCCTCCATCGTCAGCACCGGGATATCTTTTCCAGCCAAAGCGTTCAATTCCTTAAAATCCTCGATCGGATACTGGTATCCGGCTTCTGTAAGCGGCCATAGCAGTGGACTGAGATTGAGCACGGTAGCCTTGTAGCCCTGCATGATGGCGGCCATATTCCCTGTTCCCTTGGAGAGTCCAGCTTCATTTTCGATTTCAAAAGGCCCTGAAAAGCCTTTTTCTTGCAGCGTAGTGATAAATCGTCTCCAATCCATGCTGTCTCCTACACCAAAACCCGGTAAGGTGGCTTCATAATGGTGACGATCCCATTCATGCCCGGCGGTGGGCACACCAGCACGATCAGCCAGGGACTTGTCCACTAATTGGGTCGGGTACATATTGCCCCAGAAAGGATCGGCATTGTTTCGGGTAGACTTTACATGGATGCGCTTAACTCTATCCATGTCCGTATGGTTGATCACTTCTACGGGGTCGGTATGTTGCCACACATCGTGTGAAGGGTCATAAATCTCACCATGCGCCTTGCTGGGGATCATGGCATACATCAGCTTTCGCGCCGCCAGTACACCAGGGAGGTTATTGAAGGTCCCTGTATAGCCCGCGGGTCGCCAACCTTCCATGGGACAGTTTTCATATAACACCGTCACTCCCAAATCCTCCGCATACTTGATGATGGGACCGAAAACCTTGACGTACTCCTCCAGATTTTTCTCAAAACCATTCTCCTGATTGCCCAGTTCATGGTTATAGCCCACAAAAGTCCCCACTTTTACATCATTGGCATCTCCCCCCATCAGGTGTGCCATTCGGATAAGCTTCAGCAAATGGTTTTGGTTTTTTATCCGCTGGGCAGGATCGCCACCGATAAGGTTGTCAAAAGCCCCAATCGAGAGCCGCAGCTGGGCACGGTTAAATTTATCCACGATTTCCTTGGCAGTATCAAGGGTAAAATGATCATAATCCAAATGTGTCGCCACAAAATCATCCCGTGTGCCATCTTTTCGGAATACGCACACATCAAGTCCCTGAACTCCTGTTTCATTGGCCTTTTTGATCACTTCATCCAGACTAAGCTGATCAAATGCAGAAGTCATTATCCAAATAGGATTGGTCATGGTGTTATAGGTTTTAGGTTCAAAGATGGAAAAGGTTTAAAAGTTATAATGTTCTAAAGTTTGATAGAATTGTCGAACTGTAACAAGGGTCGGCGGTTCATTACACCATAACGTCTCCAATAAATTACCGTTCGACAATTCAACAATTCCCCAATTCTACAACATAGGAAACTGCGCTACCACTGCATCAATGAAATGTGAAGCGAATAGACAGGGCTATCTCATCACCCCACCAGCCTACGTCACTGGTAATGTTAAAGGCGGGCTTATAATCCAACGATAGGTTCACCGGCGCATCGACAAACTTATAGTCCAATCCGATGATTCCATCAATACCAAACACCGTATAGCTGTCATCATAATCCCGAAAAGGAGGGTCACTGCGATCGCCCCACGTACCGATATGGGCACCTCCTCCATAAAACCATTTTAGGCCCCTTACTTCACGGATATCCTTGTGTTTCTCATAAAGTCCGGTAATCATCAGTCCCTTCCATCGGGTGTGCAGCATTCCCTCTATCGCCTCATCGGAGGAAATAAAGTGCTTTACAGTCAAGCCATTGGAAACCCCTGCTCTTAAGCCGACACCAGTAGAATACGTCTGGGCTTCAGCTTGATTACTGACGACCATACACGCAACCATAAAAGCTGCAATAATTGCTTTCTTAAACATAGAAGAATAATTTAATAATAGATGGTTTAATTGAATTCTATAATTCCACTCGGCAAAATACAAATATCCAATGAAATGTCATGTGGTTCTGCCTCAATGGATATTTCAGGAACAAAATAAGATAAACCGACCTTAAACACCTCGGGCGATAAGCGAGATAAAAATCGGTCGTAAAATCCCTTTCCATATCCAATCCTATTCCCCTTCAAATCGCATACCAAAAGGGGGATAAAAACTATTTCTATCCACTTTTCCATTACCTCTTTCGCCTCTATGGGCACAGGAATCCCCCATTTATCATTGATATACTGGGTATTACTAAAAATTTCCACCGTCTTCATGCCCCCATTGACATGATCGGTGACAGAGGTATACACGTGCTTACCATCAGCCAACAATTCACGAACAATGGGAAACGTATTGATCTCTGTCAATTTGGAAATAGGCAGAAATATATGAAAATGCTGAAACCGCCGATGAGCTTTTACATAATCCAGTACCTGACCGGCTACCTGTGCATCCAGATCAGCTTTACGAACAGGACCTAATGCTTTCCTTTTCTGTTTATAGTATCTCCTAAGCCGGCCTTTTTCACTCATCCTGTTCCAAAATAATGTATTGGTAATCCAACGGGTCAAAAAGTGAATAGAGGCGCTCTATGAATTGCTCATCGGCAAGGTAAAATTCCATAAAATTGCACTTTCGCTCTTGAGGCGTACCTCCTGGGAATAGGATTTCTTTGACTTCCTTTATCCTTCGAAGGGCCACATCCATCTTCCTTTCCTCTCCTTGCCGCAGTTTCTTGCCAAAATGCTCCAACACTTTGAGTGCCCGCACTTTTGCTGCTTCTGCCGCCGGCTCCAAGGTCGGATCAATCGCTGCAGCATCGCCTCCCAATTGCTCAAAAACTGCCGCCAGTGCTTTCTTTTCCTCCACCAAATCCAAGTCAGCATGGGCGTGGGATTTTACATATGCTTTTTTTAAGTCGTCAAAAGACGCAAATAACTGCTCAGTGGACAGCTCTAGAGCTGCTGCTTTCCGCTGTGCCTTTACCGTTTTGATCAGGGCAAAATTCCGTGGCATCACCATTGGATAATCGACCTGATAATGATCAAAAACACCCTTCAACTGTAGCCAATAGGCCACTTCTGCAGGCCCTCCAAGGTAAGCGATGTTGGGCAAAATATACTCTTGATAAAGGGGGCGTAACACTACATTTGGGCTAAGTTTAGTAGGGTCATCGTCCACCAACTTCAGCAGCTCCTCGGCTGCAAAAACCTTCTCGGTATCCAGCACTTCAAATCCTGCTTCCGATTTCACGATCCGGCTGCGGACACCTTTGTCAAGATAGAAAAAATTGATTTCTCGAGGAAAAATCTGACTCTTATAACCCAAATCTTTCAATTTTTGCGTCTGTGCATTAACCAAGTCATTGGCTTTTCCCGAGACCAATTCTTTCTTGATGACTGGGGCAAAGAGTTCCTTCAGCTTTCGATCATGGCCATCCACGATCACCAGACCTTTGTCACCAAATAAGTAATTGACATACTGTCTCACTGCCTCGGCCAAGGTGGTGTTTTTACGATAAGCCTCCTTGAAAAATTCAGGCACGAAATTCACCTCCTTTAGCAGCTCCTCCATAGACTTATCCAATTCAAAATCCCCCACTGCTCCCCTTTGGGCAGTCTTCCAGCTGTATTGCTTTCCATCGTAATGGAAGTAATTGATCTCTTCGAAATCATGGTCTTCCGACGCCATCCAATACACCGGCACAAAGCGGTATCCAGGATAAGCTTCTCCCAATTGCCTGGCAAGGTTAATCGTAGACACAATCTTGTAAATAAAGTACAGCGGACCGGTAAAAAGGTTGAGCTGGTGCCCTGTGGTCACCGTAAAAGTCTTGCCATTTTCCAATGCGGCGACATTTTCCGCCACCTTCTCACTTATTTCGACCCCCTCGTACTGCTCTTTCAATGCCTTCGCTAGCACCGCTCGCTTGGAAGAATCAAATTGCCTGTTTTGGATTACTGACCCGAAATTCTCCAACTTCGGAAAAGCATTGTAGAAAGGTGCAAGCTTCTCTTGCTGCCGAATATAGTCGATAAACAATGGTGAAAACTGCCCGGTACACTCGGGCTCTACAGTAGATTTCAACATAAATTTTGAAGGTTTTTGATGCGCTGAAAAAGGGCTTTAGGTGGTTAAACTGATATAAGCCCCTTAAAGTTCGGGATTTTTTTCTTGAAAACCGGAATCTTACAGCCGCAGTTTAATTTGATCAAAAATTATGTAACCCATCCTTCTCCCCCTCTTGTAACTTTGTATCCGAAGATGTGAATTCCAAAAATATATTTAGAACATTATAAAATGAGCAATAAAATAGAATGGCCTGTGACAGGGATGACCTGTGCAGGCTGCGCCAATACCGTAGAAAAGACATTGAACAAGCAAAAGGGCGTAAAAAAGGCCAGTGTCAACTTTGCCAATCATACCGCACTTCTGGAATTGGAGGGAAATTTCGATCCAAGCCTCCTCCAAAAATCTGTGCGTGATGCTGGCTACGACCTCCTGATTCAGCAAAACGAGGAAGAAGATCCTGAAGTCCTTCAACGGGAAGCGTATCAAAAGCTCCGAAAAAACACCTTTGCTGCAGGCGGGTTGGTCGTTCCGGTATTCGTCATTGGTATGTTTATCCCCACTATTCCCTATGCCAATATGATCATGTGGCTGTTGACCACTCCCGTACTCTTCGTATTTGGCAGACAGTTTTTTACCAACGCGCTTCGCCAGGCCAAACACGGCGCGGCCAATATGGACACCTTGGTAGCCATCAGTACTGGCGTGGCCTATCTTTACAGCACGTTCAATACATTTTTTCCAGAATGGCTGGCACAAAGGGGAATTGAACCGCATGTGTACTTTGAAGCAGCTGGGGTCATTATTTTTCTGATTCTGTTGGGCAGAATGTTGGAATCAGGAGCCAAAGCGGGCACCACTGAAGCCCTCAAAAAGCTAATAGGTCTACAGCCCAGCGAAGTCACCATTCTTGCCAATGGCCAAGAACAGACCAAAAAGGCTAGCGAAGTAGTTCCAGGCGAAATGGTCCTGGTAAAACCTGGCCAGAAAATCCCATTGGACGGGAAGATTACGGACGGCAGTAGTTTTGTAGACGAAAGTATGCTTACAGGAGAACCTCTTCCGGCAGAAAAAGAGCGGGGATCAAAGGTATTTGCAGGCACGATCAACCAGCAGGGCAGCTTTGTCTTTGTCGTGGAGCAGGCAGGTCACGAGACCGTCCTTTCGCAGATTATCCAAAAGATCAAAGAAGCCCAAGGCTCCAAAGCTCCTGTCCAGGGACTGGTGGATAAAATCACGGCCGTATTTGTGCCAGTGGTCATTGCCATTGCACTGCTCTCGCTTGTGGTTTGGGGATTTAGCGGTGCAGACAGCCCTTGGTTACATGGAATGCTGGCATTTATCACTGTCTTGGTCATTGCGTGCCCTTGTGCCCTTGGACTGGCCACCCCCACGGCTATCATGGCCGGTATTGGCAAAGGAGCGTCCCTGGGAATGCTCATCAAGGATGCCGAAAGCCTCCAGGCAGGTCAAGCCGTGGACACCATCATCTTGGACAAAACCGGCACCATCACCTCCGGCAAACCGGAAGTGAAAGCACTTCAATTCAGCCCTGACATTATCCAGCCACAAAAGGAACGGGAAGTGCTCTTGGCCATGGAAGCCAAAAGTGAACACCCGCTGGCAATGGCCGTAACCCAACACCTAAAAGGAGATGAAAAAGCCTCTATCGACCAATTTCAGTCCCATACCGGCAATGGCGTTACTGCTATTGTTGGAGGAACTTCTTATGCAATCGGTAAAAAAAGCTGGTTGCTCGAAAATGGATTCAAACCCGACCCGTCACTCACGGAAGCTGAAGAAAATGGCCTTTCCAATGGGGAAATTGTCATCCACATGGCAAAAGGAGATAAGCTCATTGCCGTCATCCGCATTACCGACCAACTCAAACCTGGCTCGGAAGCCGCCATATCCGAGCTCCAAGAAATGGGATTGGATGTACACATGCTTACCGGAGACCAGGCAAAGACAGCTGCCATAATTGCCAAAGCGGTGAATATCAAACACTATAAAGCAGGCTTACTCCCATCCGAAAAAGCCGATTATATCCGCGCTTTGCAATCTGCCGGACACAAGGTAGCCATGATCGGAGACGGCATCAATGACAGTGAAGCACTCGCCATTGCCGACCTCAGCATTGCCATGGGCAAAGGAACAGACATCGCCATGGACGTGGCAAAAGTGACTCTTCTACATGGTGACCTGAGACAAGTGCCCGAGATGCTTACACTCACCAAAAAGACGGTCAAAACCATTCGTCAAAACCTATTCTGGGCATTTATTTATAACACCATCGGTATCCCTGTGGCCGCAGGAGTACTCTATCCTGCATTCGGTTTCTTGCTGAACCCCATGATCGCTGGTGCCGCCATGGCACTGAGCTCTGTCTCTGTGGTCACCAACAGCCTACGACTGAAAAAGGGATGATTAGTAGAGCGCTGTCTGGCGTGGGATGCTGTCGAATCGTAGGTCTGTACTTGCTATTGACAGTACTATCCAACATTTAACATTTTAACTTTAAACCGTATAATTTCATGATCAAACTAAAAACGAATATCAAATGCGCAGGATGCATCGAAGCCATCACCCCAAAATTGGATGCCCTTCCAAACAGTGAATGGAAAGTAGATCTCGATGACCCACAAAAAAAACTAACCGTTACGGGCAATGCTACTGAAGCCCAGGTAAAAGCTGCCCTGAAAGCGGCAGGCTACCAAGGTGAGGCGATTTAGGGCATTGAAGCACTAATGTTCGGGGAATTTCTTAGATTTGTTACAGCCAACGGCTAATAGAAATATATTAGCCGTTGTTTTGCTATTTGTATAAACTCATTCACAAGCATTTTCAAAAAGCAGTCTAGGAGACTATTTAAGTCGTAGATATTTTTGGAAATCCGCAATACAAATCGATGATTAATTACGAACATTACGTATTAGATAATGGCCTACAGGTACTGATCCATCCAGATCACAGCACCAAGATGGCCGTCACTAATATCATCTATAAGGTAGGTTCTCGCAACGAAGTCTCTGGAAAAACAGGCCTTGCCCATTATTTCGAGCACCTGATGTTTGGAGGGTCCAAGAATGTTCCCAAATTTGACAGTGCCCTGGAGCGTGTGGGAGGGGAATGCAATGCCTTCACCAATACCGACATCACCAATTACTACATCACCTTGCCGGCGAACAATATCGAAACGGCCTTCTGGCTGGAATCGGACCGGATGTTACAGCTAAACCTAAGCAAGAAGACCATCGAAACCCAGCGAAAAGTGGTCATTGAGGAGTTTAAGCAGCGGTACCTGAATCAGCCATATGGTGATGCCATGCACCTGATGAGGGGCCTTTGCTATGACTTACATCCTTACCAATGGCCCACCATTGGCAAGGATATCAAAGACATCGAGGGATTTGATGAAGAAGATATCAGGTCTTTTTATCAATACCATTATGCACCAAACAATGCCATTCTTGTGGTCGCTGGTGATGTAAAAGAAACAGAAGTGCTAGAGATGGCAAAAAAATGGTTTGGCCCTATTCCTCCAGTCAAAACATCGCCGGTCGCCATTTCGGAAGAACCTAAGCAAACCCAAAAAAGAAGCCTTTTCCATTCTGCAGATGTCCCTACTGATGCATTATACAAAGCCTATCACATGCCCGGACGAATGCAAAAAGGCTACCTCGAATGTGACTTGATTACTGATATTCTAGGTTTTGGCAGATCTTCCCTACTGGAGCAAAAACTGGTCAAAAACACCGGTATCTTTGCTTCCTGCAACGGTTATATTTTAGGAGCCTTGGATCCCGGGCTTATGATCTTTTCTGCCAAAATGGAAAAAGGAAAAACGGCAGAGGAGGCCGAAAAGGTCTTGGATGAAGTGGTCCACGAATTCATTGAAAACACCATATCCCAAGAAATCCTCAACAAAGTAAAAAACCAGGCGGAAGCCATGAAAACCTATGAATCCATTCAGCTGATCAATAGGGCCATGACCCTTGCCTATTATACCCAACTGGGATCACCGGATATCTACCAGATAGAATATGACCAAAAAACAGCCATCGCTGCTGACCAAATTTCCGACATGGCACGCACCACTATCAAAGAATCCAATGCTTCTGTGCTATATTATAAAAGCAATAAGCAGTAGGCAGATGCCAACAGTTTTCAGTCTCCAGAATCTACATGAGCCGCCAAGACACTAAGGCTTCACCTTTAAAAGTTTAGCGATTCATTGCGTCTTCGAGAATCTTTGTGGCTTACTATTAATCAGCTATTAAAATAGTGAAGGGACCGGAAAGCCGACTAGCTGAATTTACCCCTATCGTGTCCTATGAACCTCAGTTCGACCATGAATTCGATGTCAATCCGTTACCAAGCTAGCCCACCTAACGGCGGGGCAGACCAATTGGCGTTGATTACCACTTAATAGAAAAGATCGAACACTCTATGAAGACCGTAATTTAACACGTATTGAGCTAAAAACTCAATGCTCATTTTTCCGCAGTACAGCTGCCGGAACAACAGGTGGCCTGCTTTTTTTTGCCACGAAGGCTCGAAGTCACAAAGTAGATTTGTTGGGAAGTGTCGCGCAGTCTGCTCCTTTGTTTCTCCAAAAAAACTTAGTGCCTTGGTGACTTTGCGGCTTACCCATATCTTACTCGTTACCAAGCTAGCCCACCTAACGGCGGGGCAGACCAATTGGCGTTGATTACCACTTAATAGAAAAGATCGAACACTCTATGCTGCCCATACTTTAACACGTGTTGAGCTAAAAACTCAATGCTCATTTTTCCGCAGTACAGCTGTCGGAACAACAGGAGGCCTGATTTTTTTGCCACGAAGGCTCGAAGTCACAAAGTAGATTGGTTGGGAAGTGTGGTGCAGTCTGCTCCTTTGTATTCCAAAAAAACTTAGTGCCTTGGTGACTTTGCGGCTTACCCATATCTTACTCGTTACCAAGCTAGCCCACCTAACGGCGGGGCAGACCAATTGGCGTCGATTACCTCTTAATAGAAAAGATCGAACACTCTATGCTGCCCATACTTTAACACGTGTTGAGCTAAAAACTCACTGCTCATTTTTCCGCAGTACAGCTGCCGGAACAACAGGTGGCCTGCTTGTTTTGCCACGAAGGCTCGAAGTCACAAAGTGAATTGGTTGGGAAGTGTCGTGCAGTCTGCTCCTTTGTATTCCAAAAAAACTTAGTGCCTTGGTGACTTTGTGGCTTACCCATATCTTACTCGTTACCAAGCTAGCCCACCTAACGGCAGGGCAGACCAATTGGCGTCGATTACCTCTTAATAGAAAAGATCGAACACTCTATGCTGCCCATACTTTAACACGTGTTGAGCTAAAAACTCACTGCTCATTTTTCCGCAGTACAGCTGCCGGAACAACAGGAGGCCTGCTTTTTTTGCCACGAAGGCTCGAAGTCACAAAGTAGATTTGTTGGGAAGTGTCGTGCAGTCTGCTCCTTTGTATTCCAAAAAAACTTAGTGCCTTGGTGACTTTGTGGCTTACCCATATCTTACTCGTTACCAAGCTAGCCCACCTAACGGCAGGGCAGACCAATTGGCGTCGATTACCTCTTAATAGAAAAGATCGAACACTCTATGCTGCCCATACTTTAACACGTGTTGAGCTAAAAACTCTATGCTCATTTTTCCGTAGCACAGCTGTCGGAACAACAGGAGGCCTGCTTTTTTTGCCACGAAGGCTCGAAGTCACAAAGTAGATTTGTTGGGAAGTGTCGTGCAGTCTGCTCCTTTGTATTCCAAAAAAACTTAGTGCCTTGGTGACTTTGTGGCTTACCCATATCTTACTCGTTACCAAGCTAGCCCACCTAACTGCGGGGGCAGACAAATTGGCGTTGATTACCACTTAATAGAAAAGATCGAACACTCTATGAAGACCGCAATTTGACAAGTATTGAGCTAAAAACTCACTGCTCATTTTTCCGCAGTACAGCTGCCGGAACAACAGGTGGCCTGCTTGTTTTGCCACGAAGGCTCGAAGTCACAAAGTAGATTTGTTGGGAAGTGTCGTGCACTCTGCTCCTTTGTATTCCAAAAAAAAACTTAGTGCCTTGGTGACTTTGTGGCTTACCCATATCTTACTCGTTACCAAGCTAGCCCACCTAACGGCGGGGCAGACCAATTGGCGTTGATTACCACTTAATAGAAAAGATCGAACACTCTATGCTGCCCATACTTTAACACGTGTTGAGCTAAAAACTCACTGCTCATTTTTCCGCAGTACAGCTGCCGGAACAACAGGAGGCCTGCTTTTTTTTGCCACGAAGGCTCGAAGTCACAAAGTAGATTGGTTGGGAAGTGTCGTGCAGTCTGCTCCTTTGTATTCCAAAAAAACTTAGTGCCTTGGTGACTTTGTGGCTTACCCATATCTTACTCGTTACCAAGCTAGCCCACCTAACTGCGGGGGCAGACAAATTGGCGTTGATTACCACTTAATAGAAAAGATCGAACACTCTATGAAGACCGTAATTTAACACGTATTGAGCTAAAAACTCACTGCTCATTTTTCCGCAGTACAGCTGCCGGAACAACAGGTGGCCTGCTTTTTTTTGCCACGAAGGCTCGAAGTCACAAAGTAGATTGGTTGGGAAGTGTCGCGCAGTCTGCTCCTTTGTTTCTCCAAAAAAACTTAGTGCCTTGGTGACTTTGTGGCTTACCCATATCTTACTCGTTACCAAGCTAGCCCACCTAACTGCGGGGGCAGACAAATTGGCGTTGATTACCACTTAATAGAAAAGATCGAACACTCTATGCTGCCCATACTTTAACACGTGTTGAGCTAAAAACTCAATGCTCATTTTTCCGCAGTACAGCTGCCGGAACAACAGGTGGCCTGCTTGTTTTGCCACGAAGGCTCGAAGTCACAAAGTAGATTTGTTGGGAAGTGTCACGCAGTCTGCTCCTTTGTTTCTCCAAAAAAACTTAGTGCCTTGGTGACTTTGTGGCTTACCCATATCTTACTCGTTACCAAGCTAGCCCACCTAACTGCGGGGGCAGACAAATTGGCGTTGATTACCACTTAATAGAAAAGATCGAACACTCTATGCTGCCCATACTTTAACACGTGTTGAGCTAAAAACTCACTGCTCATTTTTCCGCAGTACAGCCGTCGGAACAATATGTGGCCTGCTTTTTCGCCACGAAGGCTCGAAGTCACAAAGTAGATTTGTTGGGAAGTGTCGCGCAGTCTGCTCCTTTGTTTCTCCAAAAAAACTTAGTGCCTTGGTGACTTTGCGGCTTACCCATATCTTATTCCTTGGCTTTTAACACAAAATCCTTGTAGTTATAACTTCTTTGCTTTTCGGGTTAATTAAACATTCACACCTTCCCTGATTTACCATGCCAATCGTTTCGAAAATTTGGGCAAAATCCGTTATCTTCACCCCATGAATAAATTTAGAATTGGATTTGGTTATGATGTGCACCAGCTACAGGAAGGCTACGATTTTTGGCTGGGAGGGATTAAAATCGAACACAGCAAAGGAGCTGTAGGCCACTCTGATGCTGATGTCCTGATCCATGTAATCTGCGATGCCCTACTGGGGGCTGCCAATTTGAGGGACATTGGCCACCACTTCTCGGATCAGGACCCTGAATACAAAGGCATTGACAGTAAAATCCTATTGGCCGATGTAATGAAAATGATCCGTGAAAAAGGTTACGAAATCGGTAATCTGGACACCACCATCTGCCTCCAACTCCCAAAAGTAAACCCGCATATTGACACCATGAAGACCTGCCTGGCTGAAGTCATGGCCATCGCTGAGGATGATATCTCCATTAAGGCCACCACAACAGAGAAACTCGGTTTTGTGGGAAGACAGGAAGGGGTTTCTGCGTATTGTGTGGCACTTATCTATAAAAATAACTGACATGGACAGAGACATCAAACTGATCGAAACGGAAGACGGATCCCACTCCCTCTATGTTCCTGAACTCAATGAGACGTATCACTCTTTTCATGGCGCATATCGGGAATCCATTCATGTATTTTTTCTTTATGGCTTGGATTATTGGTTTACCCACCACCCTCATCAAAAACCCATCCGGGTCTTTGAGGTAGGTTTTGGTACGGGGCTGAATGCCTGGCTGGCACTTGTTTGGGCCGAACAGAACAAGGTTCCACTACTTTACCACACCATTGAGCCCTTTCCTATTGGGGAAGATATATACTCCAAACTCAACTATAAAAGTATCGACGAGGATATAAGCAACTACCAAGGATTTTTCGACCAACTACACGAGGCGGCTTGGAATAAAGGTGATGCCATCACTCCATATTTCAACATGAAAAAGGACAAAACCACCTTAGAAGATGTACAGCTGTACCCTACAGATGTGGTGTTCTTTGATGCCTTTGCACCAAGCAAGCAGCCTGAGTTATGGTCCAAAGACCTCCTGCAAAAAGTAGTGGACGCAATGAACCCCGGAGGGGTATTGGTCACCTACTGCGCCAAAGGTCAAGTGAAAAGGGATCTTGCGGCAGTGGGACTGAAGGTAGAAACGCTTCCTGGCCCTCCAGGCAAAAAGGAAATGGTTCGCGGCGTTAAATTATAAGT
This sequence comes from Echinicola soli, assembly GCF_006575665.1. Lineage (NCBI taxonomy): Bacteria > Pseudomonadati > Bacteroidota > Cytophagia > Cytophagales > Cyclobacteriaceae > Echinicola > Echinicola soli. Next base: position 1,716,998 of record NZ_CP041253.1, on the reverse strand, counting down.
AAAAGGTCATCCAAACTTTCCGAATTTTTCCTCCACGGCCTTAAACCTGTAGGCAAAAATGGAGGCCAGTTGCTTTCGGATAAAAACTACATTGGCAATAGTCCCCAAAGGGCCAAATGGTGGCTGATAAGTAACGATGTCTTTCATTATCACCCCACCTTCTATCGGCTCTAGATGGTGCTGATGGTGCCACATCGCATACGGCCCGATGCGTTGCTCATCCACAAAAAATTCCTTTTCCCTCACTTGCGTAATCTCTGTCACCCAGTTCATTTTGATTCCCAGTATTGGGCTTACCTTATAGCTGATGATCATCCCCGGATGCATCTTTTCGGGCAGGTGCTTGGAGGTAATATCAAATCCCATATGATCGGGAGTGATGACTTTGAGGTTTTGTGGAGAAGAAATAAAATCCCATACCTCTTCCACAGTGGCCGGAATTTTTTGCTCGGAAAACAGCTGGTGGTGTCCCATGTATACGGTTTATTGATTTGTTACTTTTCTTAACACTGCAAGCACTTATTTAGCTACCCCTGCAGGCCGCGGGTAGTGTCATCCCCACGTATTTAACCCAATGCGTTTCATTGGGCTGGATTAAGCACCCTTTCAGGGGGTGTTCTAAAAACACCATAAAAGTCAACGCTTCAAACCTCATTTTACCGTCGAACTGAGGTTAGAAGGTTGGATCACATACCTTTCTTTAATCAAGAATTAAGCCACCAAATGCTGATATTGAGCAATGTAGCAAAGCCGACCCAGAGAAGGTAAGGGATTTGCAAATAGGCCGCCCACTTGCTGACAGCCTTGAAGCACACGATCATCCAAATGATCATACCTAGCAGCACCACGATTTCAACAACGGCCAACCCGATCAAATGAAAATGGAAGAAGATAAAGCTCCAGCAGAAATTCAGTACAAACTGCACAGCAAAAACCTGGATCGCACGCTTTCTCCTCGCAGATTTCGGCGCATTCCAGATCAGGTAAAAACCTAGCCCCATCAACGCGTACAACACCGACCAAACAGGTCCAAAAAGGCTGTTGGGTGGATTGAAAGAAGGTTTCTCCAGATCAGCGTACCAAGTGGTGATATTTCCCACATTGGCAATTCCTGAAATACTGCCCATCAAAACCGTTACGGTCACAAACAGCAATAGGTAAAACCAATTGACCTTTTTGCTTGAAACATTTCCGGTGGTATCCATATTACTTCTATTTAAAGTGTAACTACCAAAATAAAGAATTGTTTGGGCACCTCTTTTTTAGACTTAGACCATCGTGTTCGTTTCTATTACTTGAGCCTCAAAAATTTGACTGTGGGAAAGTATCTGGTCGCCTTATTGTCATGGATATTAAATGTATTGACTACTGTCACCGTAGCATTGTAAACATACATTAGAAACCATATCAATTTAGCTTCAAAAAAACTGATAAAAGACAAATCAATGTGCAGCCCAAACACCCCCATTGCTATCTCCAATAATACAAACAGCAGAGGCATTATCAAAAAAGGAAGCAACACGCATAAAAGTGTCCAGGTAATTTGAAAATTAATGAGCGGTCTTGCTACCTCATCAATTCCTTTAACTTTATCCTTGTAAAGCACCCAAAGTACAGAAGGTACTAAAATTCCCAGTAATGGGAAAAGGATAAATGATAGCGCCGACAAGCTTAGCTTTTTTAGAAAATCCGTGTTCTCCATTAGATTGGGATCGATAAAAACATCGGGACTTATACCTAATGCCTCGGCCAAACGCTGGCAAGTAGATCCACTTGGTTTTGAAGTACCACTCTCTATGCGCTGGACTGTCCGCAGGCTTACTCCCGCCTCTTCTGCCAGCAACTCCTGAGAAATCCCTTTACTTGACCTAAGCCCTTTTAGTTTTGATGAAATACTATTTTCTTCCATAGCCTATAGCATTTTGTTTACCCCAAAATTAGTGGATATACCTTCGTTTTGATCATGTCGTAAAGGCGCCTACTTTATGACATTTCTACGTCTAAAGTGACAAAATGCTGATTTTTGAGCTAATTTATCCTATTATCATTATAAAAGATTTTCTTGCTATGGTAAAAGTATGACGTCTCTAAATCTTCTTCACCCAAGCATTTCCCAGGCCTTTGGACTTGTAATGTTCCAGCCTTTTGGAAGCATCATAAAAACTATCAAAGGTGGTCACATAACAATAAAAAAGCTGATCGTCTGTATTAAAGAAGTATTTTGCTTGGTCAAAACCTTTCTGGTCAAGTACTTTCAGGTACTCCTCTGCATTTTCTTTGGAGCTAAATACACCTGAAATGAGATAAATTTCTTCGGTGGCCTTGGGTAAGGCAGACATTCCTTCACCAGTGGAAGCAGGACTGGATGTATCATTGATATTTAATCCATCCAGCATTAGCATGATCTCTGTGCGTCGGTTAAGTTGGTGATCGGCCGCTGTACACGGACTACCGGAGCAATCATGTACCGGACGGGTTTTGCCATACCATTTATAACTAATCCGGCCTTCCTCGATCCCTAAGCTGATCAGATAATCCCTGACTACCTCGGCACGCTGTTCAGAGAGCACTTCATTATAGCTTTCAGAACCCCGGATATCGGTATGACCTGCCAATGCCAACTCCATTTCAGGTCGTTCCTTTAGCAGCAGGGCCACTCTGTCCAATTGGGAAACACTCTCGGGACGAAGGATGTATTTGTCAAAGTCAAAATAAATAGTCGGCACATTCATCGTAACTCCGAGGTTTGGCGTCTCGCACAAATCCTTCAGGTCGGCAGGCAGTTCGTACTCCTTGCCCTCCTCAGAAAATGCCATCAACACTAATTCACTGCGGCGATTGAGCTGGTGCTTCCACTCTGGACAGGGCTGACCGTCGCCACAATTATTGACCAATTCTTCCTCTCCGTACCAGGCCTCATGAACCCGCTCTGACGAAATACCCTTACCTTCCAAATAAGCTGCTACAGCATCGGCCCTCGAGTTGCTGAGCTTTTCATTGTAATCATTGGATGCCCGGGCATCAGTATGGGAACGTACCTGTAAATCCAGGTAAGACTGGGAAACCATCAACTCAGCCACCTTATCCAACACAGCCATGGCATCAGACCGAATGACCGCTTTGTCCAAGTCGTAGTACACCAGATCCACGAATACTGTCCTTCTATAGGGTATGGGAACTAGCGTGTACTCTCGCTCAACCAGTCCATTTTCGGCTTCTGCCTTGATCTGGTCATCATAAACGGGGAAATAACCTCGCTTGCTTATCTTTAAGGCATAATCTTCCCCAGGCTCCAAGTCACGCTTGATTTCACCTGCCGTTTCCCGATCGAGCGTTAATGCCCGCTGCTCATCTTTCTTGATCATCTCAGCCATAAAACCATCACTGACCAGCCCTCCTTCACAATCAACCACCCTGCCAAGAAAGCGCATCAACATCGTCTGCATGGTATAAATATCGTCCAGCCCTGCACCACCACTGCGATCACTAGAGAGGTACATTTTGCCACCATCAGCCAACAGAAATCCAAAATCATCGCGCGGCGAATTATAGGGAATCCCGAGGTTTTTCAGTCCCGAAAATGTCCCGCTCCGATAGCCTGCACTAAACAGATCAAATCCCCCTAAGCCAAAATGACCATTGGATGAAAAATAAAACGTATCATCCATCAAAAACGGATCCCGCTCATCTTCAGCGCTATTGATCAGCTCTCCCAGATTCTCGGGGGTGCCAAAGTTAAAATCATCATCAAAGCTCACTTCATAAATGTCATACCCCCCAAAACCTCCTGGCATATCCGAGGCGAAGTATAGCTTTCCTGCTTCTTCATCCACAAAAGGTGTGATCACCGAATACCCTGTGGCATCATTCCAAGGAACAGGTTTATAATCGGCAAACTTCCCGTCTTCGCCTACCTGGCTGAAGTACAATTCAGAGTGATAATCAATATAGGAATCGGCCCGCTGGCCATAGTCCATCTCTGGGTTTACGCTATTGGCAGGTTTAATTTTTTTTCCATTCTGACGCTTCACCTTTCTAGTGACGGTATAGAATACTTTTTTGCCCCCATTTACGAAGAAAGGATCCGCAAAGTGGTAACTATCCGGCACAGGAACTTCCAAGGAGCTAATGGCTCCTGTGCTATCCGCTTTATAAACATGCAAAAAATCCCTTCCCGTCCATTCATAAATATCCTCATTCATCCTTCCGGACAGGTCAAGTCGCACAGCGGATTTTTTCGCATTGCCTGTTTTACCCCGATCAGAAGTGAAGTACATATTGCCTTGAGCATCCTTCACCAAACCATAGTCGGAAGCATTGCTATTAATCCCCGGCACAGGTTCCAGTGCCATTTTTGAGGAAGAGGCATACCAGTATTGAAGCGAATCCAAATTGAGAGGATCCAAACCTTCACGGTCCGGCAATGTGTCCAGTGCCGCCTTTACCTCCTCGAGTTTGCCTTCGTAATTGGCTGCTGCCGTAAAATGGACATAATCATCCGTCACAGCCTCCTCAAAGCCGATAACCTTCTGCCACCACTCATAGGCGGACTGATAATCGTTCATCTTTTCATGGCTGATCGCGGCGCCTTTGGCAGCCCGATATTTCCCACGCTTTTCATAAGCCCGTTCATACGCTTCAGCGGATTCTTGATAATGCAATAGTCCATATTCTTTATCCGCATACCGCAAAAGTGCCTGCTGGCCATAGCTTCTTTCGTACACCAGCAACGCAAAAATGATAACAAATGCTGCTTTAAAAATCTTGTTCATGCTTAAAACCATCTTGGGTTATGTACTCTAACATCTCCAGGAATAATATAATATCCCACTGAAATTTCATGGGAATTATTCCTTAAGTTACTCAAAATATTTACATTATGATCATAGCTATACCCTATTCTAAGCTGTTTAGTTGCAAAGATTTCCACAATTGCTGCTATAGAATTTCGATTATTGAGGTTTTCTTGCAAATTTTTACTGCCATTCCCCAAGTTTGACCGATAGGATGCCCCCAGCCACAGCCGCTCCATCAGCAGCAACATGCCATTGATATCGTAATTAGTGGGGCCTCCCTTGGCCTCTTTGACCAGTACGGAAGGCTTGAACTGCACTTCATCAGAAACAAATATCATCGTACCTGCCGTAAAATAATAGTGGAAATCATGATAAGCCAGGGAAATATCCTCTCTTTCAAGCGCTTTTTTACCAATCATATTAAACATACTGAATCCTGCATAGAACCTGGCGGTATGAAAGAAAATCCCCGTATTCATATTTGGGGTAAAGGTATTTACTTTTCCCTCCGGAATATCAGGATCATTATATTCGTCAGGGCTCAGCATCGTACCATCTATGGCATATTCGGACAGCCCTCCGCTAAGTCCAAAACTCAAAAACGAATCGTAGCCAGTCTGTAACCTATAGGCATATGTCAGCAGTGCAGAGAAGGTGGACGTAGGCCCCAGCTTATCTGACAGAATGGATGCCCCAAATCCCATGGTACCTTCATTGGCACTTAAGTCAGCGGACAGTGAAAAGGTCTTGGGAGCGCCTGGAAAATTGGACCATTGGCTACGATAGGTCGACTGAATATAGGGAACCCCCTTATAGCCTGCATAAGCAGGATTGATATTCAGGCCGTTGAAAATATATTGGCTAAACTGCGGAAGCTGCTGGGCGCGCCCTTCACTTCCCATAAGGAATGTCCATGCAAAAAAACATAGACAATAAACGGTAAAAATTTTTCTCATGATCGGTATGGTTATCGTTCTGTTTGGTTGGAAGAGGTATGCTTGATTACCTGCACCCATCCCTTGAATACATGGAAATCGCCTTGAGGGTCGGTCGCCTTTAAGACGTAGAAATAAGCCCCGCCATTGAGCCCTTGGGCATCCCAGTCATTTTGATAGTTTTCCTTTTCGAAAACATGGTCTCCCAAGCGGTTCATGATCACGATATGGTTACGGCTAAATTGCTGTAATCCCCTGATCACAAAGTAATCATTGATATCATCCTTGGTACCGGGGGTGAATACATTGGGAATAAAAAATTCGGCAATGGTATTATAGTCTTTATCTGTATTGTCAGCAGGATTTACATCCTCATGGGCGCTTTCTACACTCACTTCGTTCAGCAATTCTCCTAGTGCTTTGGCTTTTACCGTAAGGGTAATCACCATGCTTTCACCTGCCGGGAATTCAGCGATATTCCATCGTAGTGTATTGCCCTCCTGCTCCAACAATGGTTCCATCCCTTCTGATGAAAGCAGGTACGAACTACTGACATAGCCCACTAAGTCAGGAAGTTCATCCACGATCGTGATGCCCGTGGCTGTACCCTCGCCATTGTTTTGCACCGTGATCGTGTAACTGAATTCATCCCCTTGGTAAATCCTGGCCGCATTAGATGTTTTGGAAATGGCCATATCCACATTATGGTCGGTAATGATTACTGCTTCAGCCTCAGCTTCGATCTGGTAATCCCCCACTGTTAGTTCCACGACATTGACGGCTTCCCCCACTTGGGTAGCCATCACAATTATTTCTATTGCCAATTGTTCATCAGGCTCCATGGATTCAATGATCCAGCCACCATCGGCTTCTTGTTCCAGAGAGGAAGACACCAAGGTGAATACTGCCGGCAAGTGATCAGTGAGTGTGACATCCCTGATCTCCACTTGGCTATTGTTCGTAATGGAAATGGTATAGGTCAGTTGCTGGCCCAGCACAGCCTCGGTGACATCCACTGCTTTGGTCAGTTCAAACATGACAGTCTCATCAGGCCCTTCTACTATCACCGTATAGGTATCACAGTCGGTTATTAGCTCCCCTTGTGGGTTTTCCCCTTCTGCTGTGGCCTTGTTGACCACTTTTCCACGATCCACATCCTCTTGGGTAATGACATATGTAGCCTTAAAAGTGGTCTTATCCTTTTCACCGGGAGCCAAGGTAATCGGCCCTCCGGCAACGTCCACCATAGTATCCAGCACATGGACATTTTTAAGGGTGACATGGCAGCTGTTTTTCACCACAAATGAATAATGGACATGGTCGCCTACATTGGGCACACCGTCTCCATTGGTGTCTATATATGTCCCGATCTTTTCCAGCTTGATGGAGCCCTTTACATAAATATCCTGAATATCTTCATCCTTGGCCGTCGTCACCTCTCCAGAAGGCAGTTTTCCCGATACGGTTGCTGTATTCTTAAAAACTCCGGCATCCACATCCTCTTGGGAAAGTACATAATACGCTGAAAAAGTCGTACTGTCTTCTTCCCCAGGAGCCAAGGTAATTGGCTCGCCTTCGACAGTGGCCTGCGGATCTTCCACACTGATCTGATCTATCGTGCCAGTACAGACGTTCTTGATCAAAAAGGAATAAAAAATCGTGTCGCCGGCACTAAATTCTCCATCCTCGTTACTATCTTCATAGTGCCCTGTCTTTTCCAAAAGGAGATGGACCTCTTCTCCAAAGGGATAAATGGGTTCTTCCCTGGACTCATGGCCAAAACCAACAGCAGCATGAGCAAAACAGCATGCAGCCCAAAATAAAAAGCTGGATAAAAGTGCTTTCATAATTAGTAGAGTTTATCGTAGTTCTTTTAAAATCGTCAGGTTCAAAAATGTAATACTAAAAGGAACCTCCAATCGTAAACACATTCAAAACACCTTCACAACAAGTTTATGCATTTCAAATACATTTATGTGATGTAAATATGCTATTTATTGTAATACCTTGCAAAATAAACAGCATTTATTTTAAATTAAAATACATTTTTATATATACATAAAGGATATGACTGTATTCAAAAAACATAATTAAAAAACTATATAGTTGGATTTTTTCACAATGATCACCGCCGATATTATCTGTTTAGACTTTATTTTATATCTTGTACGGAAGTATCTAAAGCACTGAAATTCAACCAATAAATCTGATCCCATGATCCCAAAGACCGTTCATATCCAAAAGCAAAAAGCGATAAAAAACCAACAATCAGCACTTTCCAGCAGGATCAAAAAACTGGAACAGCTTAAAGAATGGATCAGATCAAATCAAAAGGAAATAGAAAAGGCACTCTATGCGGACCTCCATAAACCTACTGCCGAAGTAGCTGTCACCGAAACCAGCTTTGTGGTGATGGAGCTCAATGCCGCGCTAAAAAGCCTGGCCAAATGGTCTGCTCCGATAAAAGTAAAACAACCCATTCACATGCTGGGTACCCAAGCCTATATCCAAGCTGAACCAAAGGGAGCTGTATTGATTATTTCTCCTTGGAATTATCCCTTTAACCTCACCGTAGCCCCCTTGGTATCTGCCATTGCCGCAGGATGTAGTGTTTGCCTGAAGCCCTCAGAGCACAGCCCACACACTGCTGCACTGCTCCGGAGAATGGTCACCGAGCTATTTGCAGTAGAAGATGTGGCGATTTTTGAAGGAGGGATTCCCGTCACCGAAGAACTTCTCGAACAGCCTTTCGATCATATTTTCTTCACCGGAAGTACTGGTGTAGGAAAAATCGTCATGAAAGCGGCCGCTAAAAACCTGAGCAGTGTCACCCTGGAATTGGGCGGAAAGTCTCCAGTGATCATCGATCAGGGATTTGATTTGCAGGATGCCGCCAAAAAAATAGCCATCGGCAGATTTATCAATAGCGGACAGACCTGCATCGCTCCTGATTACCTTTTTGTACATGAATCCCAAAAAGATGACTTCATAGCAGCCCTCAAACAGCAAGTAAACCACATGTATAATACCAACGGCAAAGGCTTTGACCGCAACGCTGACTATGGCAGAGTCATCAATGCACAACACATCGTCCGACTCCAAAACCTCCTTAAAGATGCCCAAACTAAGGGCGCACATGTGGAATTTGGCGGTAAAAACTCTCTTGACCACCAATTCATGGAACCTACAGTGGTGAGCCAAGTCTCTGAAGAAATGGACTTGATGAAAGAGGAAATCTTTGGTCCTATCCTGCCTATCATCACATATCACCAGATAGATGATGTCATTCAGCTGATCCAACTAAAGCCCAAACCTCTTGCCGTCTATTTATTCACAACAGAGGACCTGGTTACCGAACAGGTCAGGAAAACCACCAGTAGTGGGGCCTTGGTAGTCAATGACTGTGCGATCCAGTTTCTTCATTCCGAGCTGCCCTTTGGTGGAATAGGTCCCAGTGGCATGGGCCGTTCACACGGACATGCGGGATTCCTGGCATTTAGCAATGAAAAATCAATTCTGAAACAGCGAACGGGCAAGACCTTACCAAAATTACTTTACCCTCCTTATGGGCTTAAAACCTCTGGGATCATCAAGGCCTTTATGAAGTGGGTGATGAGAGGGTAGTATCATCTGATGTGAGATATTAACTACCGGATACTGGGCATTGGCTAGATGCAAGTAGCCAGTGTCTAGACGTAAGTCTTGAGATGCGAGACCTGAGACAAAATTCCTCTTGTCGGCAACGTCATTGAGAACGCAGAGCAACGGAGTGAAGCAATCTCCTTCTCTTTAGACGAGCCTGCCTCGTTCCCGATAGCCTCCGGGACAAGCTGTCCCTCCCTGCCTGGCTTCAGACAAGCCTGCTTGGCTTCAGACAAGCCTGTTTTGCACCAGACAGGCCTGCTTGGCTTCAGACAGGCACAATTCGTTATGGGTGGTTGTAGCCCTCGTTATAGCGAAAATGAGCAAAAGTCCGGAGGAGTTTGAAAGGAATTGGTCTAAAATCCCATCTAGGGATGAATCAGTTATTACTATGTTTGACAATGAAATCTAATAATTAATCCGATCAACTATAATCAGGTAAGTACATTGATCATTATAAGACAAAATGTACATTGCCCTTCGGCTCTATCCGGCTAAACAGATCCGCTCAGGGAACGGGGATCAAAGCATATTTCTGGGAGAATGTCTTTAGGTTAACCAAATAGGAATATACTTCCCCAATCGACTTAGCTGCTCACCCTATGTTTTAGGTGATGGCCACTTGAATTGCATTTATCCCAACTTTTCCACTTGATCCGAGAACGGTCAATTGCTACTACAACTTATAAACTTACAACCTCTCAAACCACTATCAAAACTCCAGCCTTCCGCTTTCATTATCCCCATACAATATCAAGGTCTTTGGCTCTCCATCCACATAAAAATTTACCATATTCCGCTGATCTGGGTAATCACTGATCAAAATTTCATTGGAAATTTCGACTTCCCCAGGTTTGCTGATGCCTTTTGCCTCCAAGTAAAACCAGGCAGCATCTTCCTCCACTTCGAAGCCCAAATACTCCAGCGAGGCTTTTTTCCCATTGACAGATATCATATTGTGCTTCAGTAAATAGTTTTTGATCATCAGGGATAACTCATCGGGATCCTGGGGATCCATAAAATCCACTGATTTACCAGCTTCATTTCCCAAGGCCACTTCAAGATCGTCCCAAAAAATTTTCTGGGCAATTTCCAGGCTTTGGGATGCTTCATTATAGTTTATATCGGTAACACTGATATAAAAAGGATGAAAATACGCCACCCATCCTATCATGAATGAGAATATATAATTATAGAACATTTACGCTTTGATTGTTATTTTTTATGCGAATTTAACATTAATATTACATCCAGTTTTTCCAAACCCAAATTAAATACTAAGCCCTTCTTGTATTACGAACGTGATTTGGCGCACACTACGGCAAGATCACCGGTCGGATAATCATCATGCAAGAGGACAAACAAATTATTACATGAGTCAGTTTCAAGCATATTTCAAGCTCGGTATAGAACATATCCTTGACCTTAATGGTTTTGATCACATTCTGTTTGTGATCGCCCTATGTGCCATCTATTTGCTTCGTGATTGGAAGAAAATCCTCATTTTGGTAACGGCCTTTACCATTGGTCATTCCATCACTTTGGCCCTGGCCACGCTCAGGATTTTCAATGTAAATTCCAACTTGATCGAATTCCTCATTCCCGTGACCATTGCCGTTACTGCTTTCTTCAATATCCTAAAGCCTCGCCCGTCCAGCGGAAGTGGCATCCAGGCGAATTATGCCTTTGCTCTCTTCTTTGGACTTATCCATGGCCTTGGATTTTCGAACTACCTACGGTCCCTATTGGGCAGAGAGCGCTCCATCTGGGAGCCTTTGCTAGCTTTTAACCTTGGTCTGGAAGCCGGCCAGCTCATCATCGTAGGTATCTTCATTGTGATCTCTTCAATTACTATTGGTATATTTGGTACCAATAGAAAAGAATGGGCACTGGTCATTTCCTCCATCGTGTTGGGAATGTCCATTATGATGATGCTGGATAAAGTATATTGGTAGATAAGTGTTGGATGCATCGTGTCCGAAGAGGGAAGTAAGTGATAAAGTACGAAGAGAGAAGTACGAGGTACGAAGAACCGGTAAGTTTGAATAAAGGCTTCTGCCGTAAGGTAGCATCGAAATTGGTATCTTCCAGTGGGCAGTCAAGGCAGGAAATGCCCCTGATGTCCGAAACAAAGATTTCGGACAAGCGAATTTTACATTCTTTAAATTTTAGAAGAACCTTTAATCCGAGAACCCAAATTATAAGAGAGATATGAAAAGATTTATTCACATCCTTGCTGCCTCCCTGGTGCTCATTACCCAGGCCATGGCACAGCATAGTGAGCAAAATCACGCTGAGCGCTTCGAACAGCTTGGCCCAATGCTCCGCTCTCCGAATGTTTACCGGACAGCCTCTGGTGCTCCAGGTCATTTGTATTGGCAGCAACAGGCCAACTATGACATCAGTGTAGCGTTAGATGACGAAAACCAAACCATCAAAGGCACGGAAACCGTCACCTATATAAACAATTCCCCTGATGCTCTCAGCTACCTTTGGATCCAGCTGGACCAAAACCAGCGTGCCAAGGACGCCGACAGCCACAAAGCATCTACTAGCAAAATTCAAGACAGAATGTCCATGCGCCAGTTGGAATCCATCCTTTGGCACGACCAGGACCTGGGGTACAAAATCCACAGCGTAAAAGATTCCCAAGGCAATGACATCCCCGTAGCAATCAACAAAACCATGATGCGCGTGGACCTGCCCGAACCGCTTACAGCTGGCGACCGAATAGAATTTACCGTGGACTGGAGCTTTAACATCCACGACAGAACCAGCTTCATCGGTGGCCGCCCCGGCTATGAGTATTTTGAAGAGGATGGCAACTACCTCTACACGATGGCAGAGTGGTTTCCCAGAATGGCGGTCTATTCTGACTTCCAAGGCTGGCAAAACAAACAATTCTATGGTAGTGGAGAGTTTGCCCTTACCTTCGGCAACTACAAAGTAAGCATCACCGTACCTGCTGACCATATGGTGGGCGCCACTGGCGTACTCCAAAACCCAGATCAGGTACTGAACGACACAGAGCTGGACCGATGGAATCAGGCCAAGGAGACTTTTGACAAGCCTGTGATCATCCGTACTCAGAATGAGGCCGAGAAACTCGAAAAAGGAAAAGCTTCCGACACCAAAACCTGGGTGTTCGAAGCGGAGAACGTCCGGGACTTCGCCTGGACCTCCTCGCGTAAGTTTATCTGGGATGCCATGGCGGTGGATGTAGGCAACAAGAACGTCATGGCCATGTCCTATTATGCCAAAGAGGCCAACCCACTTTGGGAGCAATATTCTACCAAAGTAGTGGCTCATACCTTAAAGTCTTATTCTGCCAGGACATTTGACTACCCTTACCCTACGGCCATTTCGGTAGAAGCTTCAAACGGCATGGAATACCCCATGATCTGCTTTAACTACGGACGGCCTGACAAGGACGGCACGTATTCCGAAGCCATCAAAAACGGTATGATATCTGTCATCATCCATGAAGTGGGCCATAACTTCTTCCCCATGATCGTCAATTCCGACGAACGCCAATGGACATGGATGGACGAAGGCTTGAACACCTTTATGCAGTTCCTTGCCGAACAGGAATGGGATCGTAACTACCCTTCCAGAAGAGGCCCAGCGCATAAAATCGTAGATTACATGAAAGGCGAAAAGCAATACCTAGAGCCGATCATGACAAATTCTGAAAATATCATTCAGTTTGGTGCAAATGCCTACGCCAAACCGGCCACTGCCCTTAATATCCTGCGGGAAACAGTGATGGGCCGTGAATTGTTTGACTTTGCCTTTAAGCAATATTCCCAGCGATGGAAATTCAAACACCCCACCCCAGCCGACTTCTTCCGTACGATGGAAGATGCATCCGGGGTAGACCTGGACTGGTTCTGGAGAGGCTGGTTCTTCGGCACAGAGCCGGTGGACATTTCCCTTGCTGATGTAAAGTGGTACAAGCTGGACAACAGAACCCCTGAGGAAAAGAAAAAAGCTGATGCCGAAGAATACGAAAAATATGAAAGCTACCTGACCAAAACCCGAAACGAAAAAGATGTTCCTGAAACCGTACTGGAAAAAGATCCTTCCACTAGAGACTTCTACAGCAGTTACGACAGGTTCTCAGTAAGCCCAAGTGATGAAAGAGCTTACAAGGATTTCATTTCCAGCCTTAATGAAAAGGAAAAAAAACTCTTTAACAATGGGCTGAACTACTACGAACTGACCTTTAAAAATATTGGCGGTCTAGTCATGCCCCTGATCATTCAGTTTAATTATACCGATGGATCTTCCGAAGTACAGCGCATACCTGCTTATATCTGGAGAAAAAACGAATCAGAAATAACCAAAGTTTTCCCTACCAAAAAAGAAGTGGACAGCATCGTCTTGGATCCATATAGGGAAACTGCCGACATCGACGAAGAAAACAACTATTTCCCCAGAAGGAATATTCCTTCCCGATTCGAGCTCTTCAAGAGAGAAAGTGGCCCTCGTGGAGCTGCCAGCGGCAGCAATCCTATGAAGGAAGCCAAAAAGAACAAGTAATCACCACAAGCAATCTTATCCAAAAAAAGAGCTGTATCATAAGTAATCCGTCATGGTGAACGCAGTAAATAATCTTCTTATACCTGCAATCGAGATCACTTCGCTTCGCTCGTGATAGCCTGGGGGCAAGTGAAAAGTTGGGGGGATTAGGGTTGGTTTCGACAGCACGCAAATGGTGCAGATTAATAAGATTTACGCTGATTTTTTTCTGGAGCACGCATTCCTATTGCTAAATTAAAGAGAAATATGCTTACCATAGCCACCTAGAAATCTCTCATCCCACAGAAATATTACTTGGTTCATAGCCTGCCCTTCTTTCGTGGAAAGACAGTGGTACCTAAAAAAAGCGAGGAGGCCGATAAAAGCCTCCTCGCCTTGGGTTATTGTTAATTGTAAAATGGGTTCTTGTTTAATCTTCTTTGAAACGATCCACGATGTACAGAAAAAGATTGAATGATAATGTGGACATTTCTTCTTTCTTCGCTTCCTGCTCACCACCCGCTTTATAGATTGGGTTTTCCTTTCTCTTCTTTACAGAAGATTTGGCTGGTTGGGAGGAAGTAACTTTTTCAGGTTTATACTCTTCAAAAGGGGCTTCCGCAAATTCACTCTCCTGTGCCCTTGCTTCTTCTTCAAAATTTCTGTCGCGATCACAGTCCCTCACCTCTTGTGCACTAACCTCTGAGGAATAAAAAACCACAAAACCTATCCCCAAAAGGATAACCTTGTAGTAATTAGATAGAATTTGGTTAGTTTTGAACATCGTAAAATATAATTTTAACAATATTTTATTATTCTTATAGAATTCGAGGTTTCCAAATATACAAATTATTAAATAATATGCAAACAATTCAGTTCTCTGATTTTCAAAAGGTTGATATCAGAATTGGAACCATTGTCAGTGCCGAAATCTTTAAAGAAGCCAGAAGACCAGCCTATAAATTACAGGTGGACTTAGGTGATTTAGGGATAAAAAAATCCTCCGCACAAATTACCGAAAACTATAAAGCTGAAGACATCATAGGAAAACAAGTGGTATGTATTTGCAATTTTCCGCCAAAACAGATTGCCAATATCATGTCAGAAATCCTGGTAACCGGTTTCCATAACGAACATGGCCATGTGGTCCTGGCCACGGTAGACCTGCCAGTTCCCAACGGGGCAAAACTTTCCTAAAGTTCACACAGTTCACGATCCAATTTTGATGATCACCCTCGTTTATAAATTATGGTAAATACGCTTTCGCTCAACGAACTGCTTCAAATCACCCAAGGGGAAATCCTTCAGCAGGGGCAGCCCTCCTTGGTAAATCATATCAGTACGGATTCCAGAAAGATCATCCATGGGAACCAGACCCTTTTTGTCGCATTAAAAGGTTTTAAAGTAGATGGACATGATTTTCTGACGGATGCCTATACAAAAGGTGTTCGGACATTTATCGTAGAGCACAAGGACGCTGACACCACCTTGAGCGCTAGCAGCGTAATTGTGGTCAAAAGTGCCTTGGCAGCATTACAGTCCTTGGCCAGATGGAACAGACTTCAATTTAAAGGCATCGTGGTCGGCATCGCGGGCAGTAACGGCAAAACCATCATCAAAGAATGGCTCGGTCAAGTATTGGCAAACCATTTTGACATTGCCAAAAGCCCAAAAAGCTATAACAGCCAAACAGGCGTCCCCTTATCAGTTTTCGGTATCGAACAGCATCATAAGGCAGCCATCATAGAGGCAGGCATTTCCCAACCAGGCGAGATGGCCAACCTTCAAGCCATCATCCAGCCGAATATCGGCATTATGACCAATATCGGAACCGCACATGCAGATGGCTTTTACGACCAAGAGGAAAAACTAAAAGAGAAATTGCTGCTCTTTAAGGATGCACAGCTGATCATCTACCGGAAGAATCATGAGGCCATCCATCGCTTTTTACGAAATCACTTTCCGGCTGACCGGCTGGTGGCATGGTCAGAACAGCCCGGTGGAGACTATACCTTATCCACCAAAAAAGAAAAGGAAGGCAGCAAGATCACCCTTATCAAACCAGACCTGGGACTCTACACCTTCCACAGTCGCTTCTCTGATGAAGCTTCACTGGAAAACCTTCGCCATACGATTGTAGCCAGTTTAGTATTGGGGCTATCAGAAGCCCAAATCCAACAATCCATTCCAGCGCTGGATACCGTGGATATGCGATTAACCCTCAAAACAGGGATTCACCAGTGCCTCCTTATCGATGACACTTACAATAACGATTTGGCAGGGCTTGATATCGCACTGGAGTTCATGGACAGCCAGCGCCCAAAAAAACGGAAAATCCTTATTCTTTCAGATTTACTTCAGGCAGGCGACAAAGCCGCTGTTTACAGCAATGTAAGCGAACTGATAAGCCATTATCAACTGGATATGCTACTGGCTGTAGGCACAGACATCTGTCAGCTAAAAGCGGATCCTCCCTGCGAAGTCCACTTCTTCCATGACACCGCCCATCTACTGAAGGAATTACCGACAATATCCTTCCAAGATGACCTCATCTTGGTCAAAGGTGCCAGAATATTCCAATTTGAACGTGTTGTCGATGCGCTTCAGGAGCGTATTCATGGCACAGTCCTGGAGATCAACCTGAACGCCTTGAGAAAGAATTTCACTTTTTACAAAAGCCTGCTAAAACCGTCCACCAAAACCATGATCATGGTAAAGGCCTTTGCATATGGTGGTGGTGCTACTGAAATCGCACATCATTTGGAGAAGCTAAATGCTGATTATCTGGCCGTGGCCTATACAGACGAAGGTGTAAGCTTACGACAGGAAAAAATAAACCTGCCCATCATGGTGCTCAATCCAGTACAGGAATCCTTTGGGAATTTGATCAAGCACCACCTGGAGCCAGTGGTCTATAGCCTGTCCTTTTTCCGACAGCTCGGCGAATACTGCCGGTCAAACAACACCTCCATCAGAATTCACTTGGACCTGGATACAGGTATGCACCGGTTGGGGTTTGGAGAAGAGGACGTGGAAGAGCTCCGTTCCCTGATCCTTCATTATCCAGAACTGGAAATAGCAAGCCTTTACACCCATTTGGCAGGAGCAGATGATGCTGCACACGAGGATTTTTCCATGCGGCAGTTATCCCTATTTAAGTCCATGTGCTCCATCATCCAGTCTTTTCTAAGCTACAGTCCTTTAATGCACGCTCTAAATTCTGCTGGAATCGTTCGTTACCCAGCATATCAAATGGACATGGTAAGGCTGGGAATTGGCCTGTATGGCGTAGAGGTAAACGGCCTCCATGAAAATGCCCTCCAGCCCGTAAGCGTTCTTAAAACGACCATCTCCCAAATCAAGCTCCTTAAAAAAGGAGAAACAATCGGGTACAGTCGCAAAGGAACCCTGGCCCATGATGGCAAAATCGCCACCATCGCCATAGGCTATGCGGATGGATATGACAGGAGGTTCAGCAATGGCACCGGAAAAGTACTCATACATGGTCAGAAAGCCGCGGTGATCGGCAATATCTGCATGGACATGACCATGATCGATGTCACCGGAATGGATGTGCATGAGGGAGATGAAGTCATCATTTATGGAGAAGGGCTATCGTTAAAAGAACAAGCTGCGGCAATTGGCACCATTCCCTATGAGCTCCTTACCAATATCAGCAGTCGTGTCAAACGGGTGTATTACCTGGACTGACCAGATGCAGGAAATCGATGTCAAGCCTTCATTAGCTTGCCTGTCAATGGTAAATTTCATATAGCACCTTCACAATTCGCTCGGCAGCGTGCCCATCCCACATGGGTATCCCCTGATACTGCTTCCAATCACCTGCCAGGATTTTTTCGAGAAAGGGCTTTAGCCGATCAGGATCTGTTCCTACCAGCTCGTTGGTTCCTTGATGGATGGTTTCGGGCCGCTCGGTATTGTCACGAAGGGTGAGACAGGGCACATTCATCACAGATGCCTCTTCCGTAATCCCTCCCGAATCGGTGATGACTCCTTTGGCATGCTGTACCAAATAGTTAAATGCCAAATAAGATAACGGCTCCAAATAGTGAAGCCTTGGATGCTTAATTCCAAGATTTTTGAGGATTTTGGCCGTTCTGGGATGAACGGGAAATAGCACCGGATGGCTTCCTGTTCCTGCTAAAATTGCTTCTATGGTAGCCTTTAGCTTTGCCTCTTCGTCAACATTAGCCGGCCGGTGGAGTGTAAGCACAAAATAATCCCCCTTATCCAGCCCATCGAATACCCCTCCTTTTGGCCTTTGAAACCTCGGCTTTTGCTTCAGCAAGGTATCAATCATGGTATTCCCCACAAAATGGATCCTATGATCCTCCACACCCACCTTTTTCAGGTTATCATTGGCCAATTCAGAAGTAGTGAAAAAGTGGTCGGTAATACTATCGGTGACGATTCTATTGATTTCTTCAGGCATGCCCATATCACCGGAACGAATTCCCCCCTCCACATGTACCACCGGGACCAGAAGCTTCTTTGCCGTAATGCTGCATGCCAAGGTAGAAGTCACATCTCCTACCACCAGCACCACATCGGGCCTGTTGGCTGTCAATTCCTTTTCGAAACCAATCATGATCGCCGCCGTTTGTTCGGCCTGTGATCCTCCTCCAGCGCCAAGGTTGGCATCAGGATCGGGAATTTCCAGTTGCTCAAAAAAATCCCCTGACATTTTATGGTCATAGTGCTGCCCGGTATGCACCAGCCTGTACTTTATAGCATGACCTGAATTTTGTAAATCATGAATGGCATGAATTAGGGGAGCTATTTTCATGAAGTTTGGTCGAGCACCAGCGATCAGCGTGATTTGGAGCATATCAATGGCATTTGGGGGTATAGGGAAAAACTGGTCTGTACATGCCTGCGAATATACGCAATCTGTCTTTGGCGGGGCATATAATGGGTTGCCAAATTCCTCCTTTTCCTAAATCAACGGATTTACAAAGGAGAGATCGAAAACATTCTTTGAAATTCCCTTATATTTGTGTGCTTATAATAAATAGAGCAATTAACTGTCCTTCAATGGATAAAATCAGTAAATGAATAATTAATTCCAGTTATATTACCTCATGCAGTATATTACACCCAAGTTTGTAGTATTTTTTTCGCTCATAACCGTCTTTACCTTGACCAGTTCCTGCCATCAGGAGGAGTTGATGAACGAGGTATTGGTATATGAAAATAATTTCTCTTCGCCTGCCAGCCTTTCGGGCATAGAAAATGGCAAATTGATGGTATTCGAGGAAGATACCGTTTTGGGAAATTATAACAGTGAAGAGGTAAACATCGCTGTCAGCGGTTTGCCAGGCCATAATACTGTTCGCGTGGTCATCGAACTTTTGACACATGACAGCTGGGATGGAAACAACACAGGGGTCAGCGGACCAGACTATTGGTTCATGGAAGTAGGCGGCGTGCAAATTCTAAACACTACCTTCTCCAACTCTCCCTGCTCCTCATCTTATTGTTTATTTCAGTCTTATCCTGATCAATATGGTCGGCACAATGACCCAAAAACAGGAGCCTTGGAGACAGACCTGCCTGGCCTTTGCCAATACGCCGATACGCCAAACTGGACCACCAAGTACAGGATCAGCAAGCTGGTCTCCCATACCGGTCCTTCACTTACCATCAAGTGTGGAGACCAACTGCTACAGGAAAATGCCCCTGATCCCCTTTGTGATGAAAGCTGGTCCATATCAAAAATCGAAGTGAGTGCCCTTTCTGTAAAGTAAATGAAGCTATCAAAATACATTATAATGCCATTCCGTATCAAAGCGATTTTCTTCTTGCTCTTGGCCACCTTGCCCATAGCGGCATTGGCCCAGACGGCTAACCTAAATGCCCCTTTCCTGGAAGATTACTTGAGAAGACAGCAGTTGATCGGGAAATTTGACAAACATTTTTCGTTTAACCTTCGTCCCCTGACGCCCAATATGGATGACTTGGATGAAGCACTCACCAAAAACGGCAGTATCTATGGCAAACTGTATGGCTATAATGATAGGCAGGTTTTTGATAATGGGAAATTAGTAGTTAAACCAATGCCGATATTTTTTAAATCCCAGTTCAATTCCAAGTACGCATTTGGCATCAATGATGGCGCCATGATTCCAAACAAGGGACTTCAAGTGTTACTGAGTGGTGGTGTATACCTAAAATATGGAGGCCTTACGGTACAGTTCCAACCGGAATTGATAAGTGCACAAAACAAGGACTTCATCGGATTCCCCGACAAAACCAACGGCTATCATTATATGGATTATTATGAGTGGCTGAATACCAGTGACATTCCTGAGCGATTTGGCACAGGATCATATACCAAATTTCTTCCCGGCCAATCCAGCATTAAGTATTCCTATCGTGGGTTTTCAGCGGGAATATCTACGGAAAATATTTGGTGGGGACCAGGCAAGCGCAATTCATTATTGATGAGCAATAATGCTCCAGGCTTTTTCCATGCAACCATTGAAACAAAAAAACCAATAAAAACGAACATTGGCCATTTTGAGGGACAACTTATCTCGGGTCGATTACAGAACTCAGGATACCTCCCTCCAAATGCTGGCTTGATATACAAAAACACCCCTGCTTATATCCCCAAAAGGGATGAAGACTGGAGGTACCTTTCAGGGATCACGGTCAGCTACCAACCCAAGTGGGTGCCTGGACTAAGTGTAGGCTATAGCAGCGTTTCCCAAATGTACCATAATGATATGGACAGCTTTGGAGATTACCTGCCTATTTTTAATGGTGAAAAAGGGCCTAAGAATATCGAGAATCCGGACCGTGATCAGCGCAATCAATTTAGTTCCGGCTATTTCCGCTGGATGAGCCATGGTGGACTGTTTGAATTTTATGGCGAATATGGTTCCAATGGCAACAGCAGGCAATTAAGGGATTTTTTGGTTAATCCTGACCTGAACCGTGCCTTTACCTTTGGCTTTAGTAACCTTATTCCCCTTAGAAAAGAAGATGCCTATATCCAGATCAGTTCGGAGATGACCCAAACCGGACAGACCGTTCGCGACGCCATCATATCTTATAATTCCTGGTATACCCACCCTTATGTGAGACACGGCTATACCCACTTGGGCCAAGTATTGGGAGCAGGAAATGGCCCTGGAAGCAATGTGATTTTCGTCGAAGCAAGTTATGTACATAATTATAACAAAATAGGCCTTCAAGTAGAGCGTATTGTCTATAACAACGACTATTACTATAAAACCTACGAGATCATCAAAGACTGGAGACGCAAATACATCGACTTGACACCTTCTTTGGTCGCTGACTGGAAATTGGATAATTTCTTGCTTTCTGGAAAGCTCCAATATATCCATACGCTCAATTACAAATGGTACCTGGAAAACAGCCCCAGCCAGTATTTTGTGGCAGGATGGGACCGTACCAATTTTTTAGCACAAGTGAGCTTGATGTATTTATTTGAATAAGCGAGAATCAAAACGTTTAGCCATTGAACTATACATGCTTTGGAATAAAGCATTGCAAAGACACTTTGTCCTTGACCGATAACAATCTATTGCTAAAACCAAAACCAGAGTGGTTAGTTGATTAAAAACCGATATAAATTAATCATATCCCTACTAAAGAACCAGCGGGTTTTGCAAGGGAAATTGGAATTAAGGGATCTATTGGAAGACCGAATCAATACCTTAAAAAAACTAGCCAATAATCTTGATTTTGATTATCAAGAACTCTTAGAAGCCGAAAATGATTTTCACAAACTACAGATAGATCTAGTTGATCTCGAAAACAACGTTATGCAATCCTCCAGAGAGATTGGGAGACTGTTAAGAATCCAAGGGACACTTGAATTAGAAGAAAAGGACCTGATATCAGTGGATGACATTATGGTATTCGTAAAGTCCTATAGCGGAGGGATAGATAACACTAATTTTTATTATGAACAACAAAGCCTAAATGTAAACTTAGCTGAACTAGAGTACCAGCAAAAGAAAGCTTCGGCCAAAAATCCCATAAAATTTTTCGAGGCTTCCTACAGAGATGACCTGAATGACACATTCAGAAAAGACTTCAGTGTGGGCATGGGGATAAAAATCCCAATCGGATTGGCGGCCAAAGGAAGCCTTAATGAACGGGTTATCAAAATAGTAAAAGAAAAAAATGAACTTGATGAGCTCAAATTTGAATTAAACGAAAGCATAAGAGAAATCATTTTACAGTTAGATGTACTATTTGATAAACACAGGTTATTAACAACCATTCTTAAGGAAAGCAATGAAAAAGAGTCTTTGAAAAAATATAGATCCATAGAAGGAATTTCCCCTTTGGTCTTACTGAAAGTAAAGGAGAACATTATCAAAAAACAACAAATACGCTTAGACCTTGAAAAGGAAATCTTCTCCCTCTATTTGGAATTTCTTGATCTAAATGGACTGCTGATCAAAAGTCCATTAGTGAATTACCTAAGTAGCCAACAGAAATTCATGTATCCTTGATAGGTGATAAGCAAGACCAATTAAAAAACCTCGTTTAAGCCAAAATAGAAAGCCGTCTGATCTCCAAATCCAAAATCAATACGGATATTGATCCCTTCGTCCATCAGCTGGTAACGAAACCCAAAACCGGCACCATAGTGAAACCGGTCAACGCTGTATTGGGACGTCTTTTCAGCCACTTGGCCTGTGCTGCCAAAAAACACCATGCCCAAGCTCCTGTAAATGGGCAGCCGTAGTTCGGCTTGATAGATCATGGCCAGCTGATCCCTGTACCTGCCTTCAAAATATCCGCGCATCCGCTTGCTGCCTCCCAATAAGGATGTCTGCTGAAAAGGGGCCACTCCGTCCACAAAACTCCAATAGCCCTGCACTGCCAGAACTTTATTTTCCCAAACGGAAAAGTACTTCCTCAAATCTACCTCATAACGGCGATATGAATAATCGCTGCCCAAAAAAGATTCGTTGGTGATCCAGGACACTTGATGGAAAGACCCCTTGCTGGGCTGAAAAATATCATTCCTGGAATCATAATTGAGCTTTAGCCCCAGCCCCGCTACCTGTGGGCTATCGCTGCCGGGAATGGCACCACTGGCCAGCAATCCTCCGGGCACTTTTTCATAAACATCCTCCGTTCTGAATTCCAGCCAAGGGCCAAGGTACACATTGGGTAACAGCCTCCTCATATAGTTTAAACGCACATAAAGATAGCGGCTGGAGTAGGGCTCTTGATTATCCGCAGGCATATCGTTACCGATTCCGTAAAACTCAAAAGGGTAATTGGCCAGTTCAAGGCTTGCATTGAAATAATCCTTGTTATCGTTCTTCCATAAATCCAGGTCCATCTCCAATACTGCCTGTTTCTTTAAGGTATAGATAAACGTGATAGGCATGGAAGAAGGCCGTAGTGCTGGAGAAGCACCTTCTTTGGGGCGGAACACTTTGATGGCACCTACCCCTAATCCCAGACTGGTCTCCGGGGAATAAGTCACAACGGGAATAAATGACCACGTATCTGTACTCATCCATTCCAGTACATCATCTGTGGTGTTAAGCAGCCTATCGTGGAGCGCCGGATCGGATGTATCGGCTATCGCCGTGTCGGCTTTCTGGGCAATTGCTGAAAAAGCCGGTAAAAAAAATAACAAGCTAAATACTAACTTGGACAAACGTATTGTATTGCGAAGCATCATCAGCAAGAAGAAATATAGATCAAGACATAAAAGTACATCAAAACGATGAAACCTTAGGAATACACTACCAAGTTTCTCATGGCTATTTCACCCGCCACAGCTGCCACCATGGCGTCCCTGGAGAGTCATGATGCTCAAAATGATACCCAAAGAAGTAGCAGCTCAAAAATGCCCAAAAATGGTTTTTGGGCAGCGTTCCTGACTTATGCTTGTTTTGGTGTACTCCACGATGAGGCTGATAAGTACCAAAGTAAAATAACTGGAAAGTGGACATGATGGCGGGCAGCATCCAAAACAAAATCAAATTCTGAACGGGAAAGAAAACCACTAACACCCAGAAAGTCGCTCCCATTAATCCCAGCTGAAGGGGAGATAAATAAGCCGTGATAAAACTCCAGTACCATTTCCAAAAATGGTCCGATTGGTGATAGTCTGGATCCGCTCCTGTGGCCACAAAACGGTGATGCTGGTGATGTTTGGGCAATAACCGATTGAAAAAATTATAGGAAAACAAGATCGCTGCAAGCCAACCGATCACCTTATTTATGGCAGGATGTTTCGAGACACTGCCATGCATAGCATCGTGCGCTGTAATGAATAAACCGGTATACAAGTGCATCTGAAACAGGACCGCCACATAAACCAATGGATTGGTAAAATCAAGCTCCCAATATAGCAATAGCATCAAGGACAGCCCCCAAAGTCCTATGATAAGAAGGGCAATCATGGTTCCGACTGGATCTACCGGACGATATGTAGGTCGAGATAAGGGCATTTAAGGTAACAAGGTACTTAAAAAGATCAAAAGGTCAGCAGTCTTTGCTTTACATCCTCCATCAGCCACATGGGCGTGGATGTGGCTCCACAAATCCCCACAGAATCTCCATGCAGGAATAAACCCGGATCGATTTGATCTGCATGGGACACGAAAAATGTAAATTCATTTTGCTGTTTGCAGACTTCAAAGAGCGCTTTTCCATTACTGGACTTACTGCCGCTGACAAAAACTATTTTATTATACTTGGATGCAAAGCTCCTGAGCTCTTTGTCGCGATTGGATACCTGTCGGCAGATAGTGTCATTGGTCTGGACTTCTATTCCCTTTTCACGAAGCATTTTATTGATGGCATAAAACTTATCGGTACTTTTGGTGGTTTGGCTAAACAAGGTGATTTTAGGAGGCATCGATTCAAAATCCAATTCTTCCACATCTTGAAATACCACTGCCTCGTTACTGGTTTGCCCTAGCAAGCCTGCTACTTCGGCATGTCCATGCTTTCCATAAATATAGATCGGTTCATTTTTATCATAGGCATTTTTGATTCTGTGCTGAAGTTTCAACACCACGGGACAGCTCGCATCGATCAAGGTAAGGTCATTTTTGATGGCCAACTGATAGGTGGATGGTGGCTCACCGTGCGCCCTGATTAATACTTTTTCGCCACGCAGGGCATGAAGGCTGCCATGATCGATGATTTTAAGGCCTTTGTTGACCAATCGCTTCACCTCCTCGTCGTTATGGACGATATCCCCCAGACAATAGAGACGCCCCTCCTCATCGAGGATGTCCTCTGCCATTTCTATGGCATACACTACCCCAAAGCAAAAGCCTGAATGTTGATCGATATGAACGGTGAGATCCTTCATATCTTACTAACCAATTGAAGCTACTATTGTTTTCCGCTGGCGGAAAAATTCGTAGAGCGAGACATTCATCAGCATTAAGCCCATCGAATAAATAAAATCTTCAATGGGAATCGTGAAAACACGGATTCCCAAGTTTTCCGTATTGTCATAATAGACCACCGGTTCAGGCGTAAACCCACCGGTCAGCACACCATTTACCAATAATAAAGGGATCAGGTGAATTAAATAAAACACATAAAATCGCCCCAAAAGATTGGAACGAAACATAAAATAATGGACAGCCAAAACCATGGACACAAAGGAAAAGTTAACAGAAGTGTACCACTTGTCCCAATTTACTCCTGCCAGTATCGTAAGCAGCACGATAAATCCTAAAGTAATGGGCTTGACATAGTGTGACAAAGGATCATGGGGCATATAATACAGCAGTACTTCATAAATAAAAATGCAGGAAAATGGCACGGTCACGAAAAACAAGTATTCCTCCAGTGGTAAGTTCCCTAAACGGATTCCCGTCAGATAGCGGTCATTAAACCCCCAAACTTCCATCTCGGTAAACCAATGGTCCCAAACCAAAAAAACCGTCGCAGTAATGATCATCGCAGGGAAGAGATATTTCCATTTTTTGTAATAGGAAACCTTCCGCTCAAATGACCAAAGCAACGGAAAAAGTATCGTGCCAATATTTAAAGTTAAATACAAATAGTGCTCCATCATCATGGCTACTCAAATCCCAGCTTCGTCCCGAAATACATACCCATCAGCATTGAAAGCTTTTTGATATTGGGAATCCGTACTCTTTTGGCGGTAATGGTCTGGGGTTTTAGTCGTTTTATTTTCGTGAAAAGATTATGGTAATATAGGTAGGCAATTTTCACACCCATCTTTGCCCCGGAAGGCAATTGCGTAATGCCAATGCAAGCTTCATCAAAATCTTTCTGAATATCCCTTTCTATTGCCTGCTTAGTCTTCTGGTCAAAAGTCAAATAATCCACTCCAGGAAAATATACCCTTCCCCTTTCTTCATAATCACTTTTAATGTCCCGAAGAAAATTCACTTTTTGAAATGCTGAGCCCAATTTACATGCGGGTGCCTTAAGCTTTTCATAGGTCTCCTGATCACCTTCACAGAACACCTTTAGACACATCAGTCCCACCACTTCTGCCGATCCATAAATATACTCCTTGTACTTGCTATCGCTATAGGTGCTAAAATCCAGATCCATAGCCATACTATCCAAAAAAGCATCTATTAAATCTACTGTGATGCCATACATATGCACTACCATCTGAAAGGCATGAAGCACCGGATTGAGGGAAAACTCCAATTTTATGGCCTCATAAGTATCCTGCCTGAATTTGTGAAGCAGAAATTCCTTGTCCTGGTGATGGAAGGTATCTACGATCTCATCAGCGAAACGCACAAAGCCGTAAATACCATAAATCGGCTTGTGAAATTTCACATCCATAGTCCTGATTCCCAAACTGAAAGAAGTGCTGTAGCGTTGGGTAATCAGCTTACTGCATTCCATCGTGGTCTGATGATATAGATTTAGTGCATTCATATGTCAATGTTGAAGTGATGTGGATAGATACGCTTTGGTAACTTCATCGGCCACCACCTGACCCGATATCAGGGAAGGTGGCACACCGGGACCAGGAACGGTAAGCTGTCCTGTATAGAAAAGGTTGCTGACCTTTTTATTTCGTATTTTAGGTTTGAGCATCGCCGTCTGCCCAAGGGTATTGGCCAATCCATATGCATTTCCCTTAAAAGCATTATAGTCATTGATAAAATCCCTGTGGGCGTAAGAGCGCTTGTAGCAAACTTTTTCGCGAATAGCCTGCCCAGTATGATTTTCGAGCCTCTTCATGACCAGGTTATAATAGGCCTCCCTTTTTTCTTCGGTGTCCTCCAGGTCAGGCGCCAGCGGAATCAGGATAAAGAGGTTTTCCTTACCTGCTGGTGCCACGGAAGGGTCAGTTTTGGAAGGACAACAAACATAGAATAATGGCTTCTCTGGCCAATCAGGCTTATCATAAATAGCTGATGCGTGAGGAGCCAAAGGTTCGTCGAAAAACAAATTATGATGCTGTAAATGGTCTATCCGGTCATCCACCCCCAGGTAAAAGATCAAACTCGAAGGGGCAAGAGTTCGCTTATCCCAATAACCTTCCGAATAATTGCTAGCTCCTGGTGGCAGAAGCTTTGTCTCCACGTGGTGATAATCTGCCCCTGCAATAATCACGTCAGCATAAAACTTCCGATCATCTTTTAATACTACAGAGGTGGCCATCCCATTTAAGATATTGATGTGGGAAACATCAGCATTATATTCAAAGCGTACCCCTTTTTCCTCAGCAAGAATGACCATGGCTTTGATGATTTCATGCATTCCTCCCATTGGATACCAAGTACCCAGCACCAAATCCGCATAGTTCATCATGCTATAAAGGGCTGGAATTTTTTTGGCAGTCTGTCCCAAAAACAGCACTGGGAATTCCATGATCTGTACCAGCTTTTCATGTTTAAAAAAACTGCGAACATGCTTTTGCATCGACTGGAACAGGTCTAACCTGATAAAGTCATTGAATATTCCGGGTTGGGCAAATTCCCAAACACTCTGACAAGGCTTGTATACCCAATCTTGAATGCCCACTTTATATTTCCTCGCTGCCTGGTCCAAAAACACCTGCAAACGCTCTCCCGCCCCTGGCTCCAACGATTCAAAAAGTGCCTGAAGTGCTTCGTAATTGGCAGGCATCAACAATTCGTCATTTTCACCAAAAACAACCTTATAAGAGGGATCCAAACGTACCAAATTATAATAGTCACTGGGGTGTTTACCAAAACGGGCAAAATATTTTTCAAAAATATCCGGCATCCAATACCAACTAGGCCCCATATCAAAAGTAAAGCCAGCAGAACTGAATTTGCGTGCCCTTCCTCCTGCACTGTCGTTTTTTTCCAGCACAGTGACCCTAAAGCCTTGATGGGCCAAGGTGGTGGCTGCTGCTATACCCGCAAAACCAGCTCCAATGACGATCGCCTCTTCTTTACCCATTTAATTCGTCTTATAGACTTTTAGGTTATCTTTTAAAATCTTCCTGGCCAGGTGTATCCTGTTTTTCACGGTACCTATCGGCAAATTGAGGTCTTCTGCTATCTCTTGGTATTTAAACCCTTTGAAATACATCATAAAGGGCGTTCTATAATCTGCATTAAGATGATTGATACAAAAATTAATGTCATCCATCGCAAATTTGCTTTGCGCCCGGTTTTCTATGGAGATATCCCCTGAATTAATATAGTGAAGATTATCGGTAGTATCCACAAAAGTGGCTCTCCTCATCATCCGCTGGTAACGTGTAAAAAATGTGTTTTTCATAATGGTGTATAACCATGCCCGAAGGTTGGTGCCATCCGAAAACTTGTCCCGGTTCGTATATGCTTTTAGCATGGTTTCTTGCAGCAAATCATTGGCATCATCAGCGTCTTTGGTAAGCCGAAGCGCAAATGGCTTTAATGACTTAGAATGCTCATTTATCGAATAACTGAATTCTAAAGTTGTCATATTTCACCTTTTTGTTTAATCAAAATTAATTTTATTTAAACAATAAACAAACTTTTGTCTAATGTATTTTTATATTTATTAAACAAAATGACAATCATAACATGACTAAGACCACAAGAAAAATCCATTCTCAAGAACCAAGTTGTCCACTTTGGTAGTTAATTAGTTTAGCCACAAGATGCTAAGGCTTTGGAAGAAGTGGAAAAGTTGGGGGATTGTGGCTGGTTCGGATAGAACGCAGATGGTGCTGATTATTAAGATTTGTGCTGATTTTTTTGTTAGAAAGGGCTGGACAGGTTTAGTCCAAATCCTTTAGGGCGCTAAGGATCGAAAGCATTATAACTCGATTAATATCATTTGATTAAAAACGGTTATAACGTCCCCGAAAGTATCGGGACAGGCTATTGCGAGGAGCTTGCGAGGCGGCAATCTCGTTTTCAGATACGAGATCGCTTCACTCCGTTCGCGATGACGGTTTTTCCTACGTTACGAGCCGTCAAGCACCAGGCAGGCCCTTTTGTAATGGATAGTGCGTAGGGAAAGGGCGTGGCAGTTCGCCTCTGCTCCTTCCTGCAAATCCTATCCGACGCCCTGTTTGGCTTCAGACACGCCTGCCTTTGGCACCAGACAAGCCTGTTTGGCACCAGACAAGCCTGCCTTTGGCTTCAGACAGGCCTGTTTGGCACCAGACAAGCCTGTTTGGCACCAGACAAGCCTGTTTGGCACCAGACAAGCTCGCAGTGGCGGTATTTAAAATCGAGCTCAGGTCAAACAAAGTAAAAAGTTGCCCACCGTAAATCATATAGAACCTATTTATTTACGAAACAGCCTCTATTTAATCCAGCCAAATAATATCAAATCAAATATTCCGAAGCGATGGCGAGGGCTGCTGCGAATAAACTCACTAACAACCGTGTAAGATGAAACTTATGGTGAGGGCTACTTTCAAAGAATATGGTCGTCGAAATGTGTAAAAACCCTCCGGCTACCAAGCCAAATAACACATCCATCGCCTCTGCTGCCAGGAACTGCTGCGAAAAGGCTATATCTGAAACTAGCACCCCCATCGGTGAGGCCAGGGCAAAAATAACCAACAGCACTAAAACCGAACTTCGCTTCAAGCTACCGGAAAGCACCGCTACCAAGGCAAAGGCTGCCGGAGCTTTGTGCATCACTATCCCAAAAAGCAATGTTTCTGTCCCATGATGATGGCCACTCAACGAAGGCTGCTGACTTAGCAATGTCCCTTCCAAAAACGCATGCAACGACAGCCCGATCATGACCATCCAAACGGTATTTTTCCCATGGCCATGGTGATGGATATGACCATGCTCTATCCCTGATGACAAAAATTCCAGCACCTGCTGCAGCAAAAAACCAATCAACACGTAAAGCCCCATGTAATAGGCAGACGCTGGATTGGCAAAAAGCTCGGGAAGAATATGCAGCACTGTAATGGAAAAAAGATACGATCCGGCAAAGACCAAAATCATCTTGAAGTTTTTCTCCTTCCAGCTGGGTATCGCCACTGCCAAAAGCCCTGACAAGAACGCCGATAAAAAAAGTATCAAAATTTTTGTGGCCATGCTTATTCTTTTTCCCCTTTGATATAAGAAACAAAAGGCTTGAGTTTTTCACTGATATACGTTTGCATTCCCAAGCTATCACTATAAATCAAAAAAACGTCGATATTATCTTGGGATTTCTGAAGGTCAATGGCCTCTTCTGTGCCCAATACCATCATAGCAGTAGCGAAGGCATCTGCCGTCATACAGTCTTCTGCTACTACCGTGGCGCTGAGCAAGCTGTGATTGACAGGTTGACCGGTCTTGGGATCGATGGTATGGGAATACCGCACGCTATCTTTATAGTAGAAATTACGGTAGTTTCCTGAAGTGGCCATACCTTTATTATCCAGGCCTATGATGCTGAAAATTTCATTGGAGCTGACATCCTCACTGGGCTGGTTCACCCCGACTTTCCAGAGTTCCCCGTTTTCATTGGTACCCCGGGCGACCAATTCCCCCCCGATCTCAACCAACATATCTTCGACACCCTCATCCTGTAGGTATCCGGCTACCACGTCCACTCCGTAACCTTTGGCGATAGCACTGAAATCCAGGTATGTGTCAGGCTGTGTTTTCCAAACTTTTTCGGTATCAAACTCGATATTTTCGAACCCTATCAGTCGCAGTAGCTTGAAGATATTCACACTGTCTTTTAACTGGGCCCCTTCTGGGCCAAAACCCCAAGCATTTACCAACGGCCCTACCGTGGGATCAAACGCCCCGTCCGTGCGCTGGAAAATATCCCTGCTGGTCTTTAGTACCGTCGGAAGGTAAACCGATTCGAAGGTCAACGTGTCTCCGTCATTAAATCTACTTAGTTCAGAATCAGGAATATATGTAGACAAAGCTTGGTTAAAGACCTCCAATAAGGAGTCCACTGCTGATTTAAAATCCCTACCCTGCTCATCCAAGTAAACAATCCGGTAGCTCGTCCCCATGGTCTTGCCGGTTATGGTTTTTTTCCCATCCTTTTCAGGTTCTGGAGCCTGGGGTGCTTGTTGATTTTGTCTATAAAGGTAAACTAGAAATACCACCAAAAGTAGAATGATGGAGTAGATGATGTTTTTTCGGGCGTTTTTTTGCATGAAGAGGCGGAATATTTTCCGCAAAGTTACGCTATATTTTAATATGGAAAAATAGCCGTCTGCCAAGACCAGGGAAATCGCTTTTAAAAAAAATGTTGTATAAACCACAATTTCTAATGCGTTGTCATCCCGACTTGAGGAGGAATCTCAATTTTAAATAAGAGATTCCTTCCCAATGTATCGGGATCGGAATAGCCTGCCCTCCCGATATCCACCAGCCTGTCCCGAAGGATTTCGGGAGGACAGGCTGGTGGATATCGGGGACAAAGGCATTGTTAGAATGGTATAGCTAGTGGAATACGCAATCGCTCATCCAAAAGCGATTCCCCCTGATCGAGCCCCGTCGTATTAATGACAAAACGTAAGATTCACTTTAAAAGCTCTCTGGCAATCACTATTTTCTGGATTTCAGAAGTTCCTTCACCAATGGTGCAAAGCTTGACATCCCTGTAGTATTTTTCCACAGGATAATCCTTGGTAAATCCATAGCCACCAAAAATCTGAACCGCCTCATTGGCCAGCTCCACTGCTATTTCTGATGCATAGTACTTGGCTTTGGCACTGGCCAAGGTCACGTATTCACCTCGGTTTTTCAGGTCAGCAGCCTTAAATGTCAGCAACTTGGCCGCCTCCAGCTTGGTCGCCATATCTGCCAGCTTGAATGAAATTCCTTGATATGAGCTGATCGGTTTATTGAACTGATATCGTTCTTTGGAATAGCTGACTGCTGCCTCAAAAGCTCCTTCGGCAATTCCTAATGAAAGTGCTGCGATGGAAATCCTGCCACCATCCAACACCTTCATGGATTGGATAAATCCTTCTCCTACTTCTCCCAATATTTGTGATTTATGCACCCTGCAATCCTCAAATATCAACTCCGCCGTTTCGGAAGTTCTCATGCCTAGCTTATCCTCCTTTCGGCCACCACGGAATCCGTCAGTGCCCTTTTCAATAACAAAGGCCGTCATGCCATGCTTGTCTCCCACTTCACCCGTTCTGGCGATAACTACTGCTATATCTCCGGACACGCCGTGAGTAATAAAGTTTTTGGCTCCGTTGAGGATGAAATAATCGCCATCCTCTTTCGCGGTAGTTTTCATATTGGCAGCATCCGAACCCGTGTTTGGTTCGGTGAGCCCCCAAGCACCTAAAAATTCGCATGAAGCCAATTTTGGCAAGTATTTTTGCTTCTGCTCATCCGAGCCAAAGAGCATAATATGCCCTGAACAGAGGGAATTGTGTGCCGCCATGGACAGTCCTACTCCCGGATCCAACTTGGCCAGTTCCATGATCGCAGTCACATATTCCAAATATCCAAAACCACTTCCCCCATACGCCGTCGGAATGAGCACTCCCATTAGTCCCAGTTCTCCCAATTTCTTAAAAAGTGGAAGCGGAAAAATCTGGTCATCGTCCCATTCCTTTCGAAAAGGAGCGATTTCTTTTGCACCAAAATCCCTGATCATCTGCGCAATCATGGACTGGTTTTCTGTCAATTGAAAATTCATCATACTACTGTTGTTATTATTTGGGTTGTATTCTTTTTTGGTACAGGGATAGAAAAAAGTTACTTTTTCCATTTTTCGACCCTAGCAGCCCCCTGTAAGATATTAACTTCCAACTAAAAAAATTAGTTTTCAGCCATTAAAAACCAAGAAAAATTTCATGCCTGATGGGTTTAAATTATATTTGTCACTACATCATTTGTCAACTCACTATCCCTAGTAAAAACAACTTCATTTCATGAAACAGATTTTAATCACAGGCGGAGCAGGTTACATCGGATCCCATACGGCTGTAGCGCTCGTTAATGCCGGCTATGAGCCCATCATCGTTGACAATTTTTCCAATTCCAACAAAAACGTACTTATTGGGCTAGAAAAAATTCTGGGCTCTCCTGTAAAATGCCATGAGGGCGATTGTAACGACCGTGAATTCATGCAATCTGTCTTCCGGGAAAATGACATTCAAGGGGTCATCCACTTTGCTGCCTCCAAAGCAGTAGGGGAAAGCACCAAAATCCCGCTCACCTATTACAGCAATAACATCAATTCCCTGATCATACTGCTGGAAGTCATGAAAGACCACAGCGTAAAGGACATCGTTTTTTCTTCCTCCTGTACCGTATATGGCCAACCTGATGAGCTTCCGGTAAAGGAATCCACTCCAAGGAAAGATGCCGAAAGCCCATATGGAAATACCAAGAAGATCTGTGAAGATATCCTGACAGACCATATCAAAAGCGGTGCCGCCACGAGAGTCGCAGCATTGCGCTATTTTAACCCTGTAGGTGCCCACCCCTCTTCACTCATTGGGGAACTTCCGCTGGGAGTGCCGGCAAACCTGATCCCTTTTATAACACAGACTGGTGCCGGCATCCGGGAAAAAATCACGGTCTTCGGTGACGACTACGATACGCTAGACGGCACCTGTATTCGTGATTATATCCATGTGATGGACCTGGCAGATGCACACGTTAAATCCATCCACTACCTTGCTGCCCAACCAGACAATTTCTTTGACCTTTTTAATGTGGGCACAGGGAATGGCAATACCGTCATGGAGGTGATCAAGGCCTTCGAAAAAGTAAGTGGAAAACCGCTCAATTACGAAATCGGCCCACGAAGATCCGGCGATATCGAAAAAGTGTGGGCCAATACAGACAAAGTCACCAATATATTGGGCTGGGAACCTCAGTACGGACTAGAAGATGCACTACGTGATGCCTGGAACTGGCAAGTAAGTTTGGAAAAGTAGCCCTTTCGTACACCATTATAATTTACAAGACAGTACAGGACGGTATAATAAAGTAATTTCCCTAAATTTAGGGCATAATTATAATTTTAATTAGGGGTTTATTAATCAAAAAAACCATTCGTTCAATAGCGAATGGTTTTTTCTTTTTTATGAAAAGGTGTGTGATACGGAACTTATATGAGACTTTCGCGTATTTTTGGGTTATGAATCACTCTCCATCAGCTGAAAAAGCTTTTTCATTTGCTGCTTTTTTAAGGATCATCAGGGCAGATAACCTGCTGATGATGGCTTTCGCACAGCTGATGACCGCCTACTTTCTGGTAGAAAAAACCTTATCAGGTATTCCTGCCCTTCTGGATCCTAAAATCTATCTGCTGGTCACGTCTACTATCTTGATAGCCGCTTCTGGCTACTTGATAAATGACTACTATGATGTAAAGATCGACTATATAAACAAGCCAGATGAAGTCATCATCGGCAAGGGAATGCGCCGCAGAGTGGTGATGTTTCTCCACACTTTTCTTAATCTTGTCGGCATTGGATTGGCATGCTTGGTCAGTTTAAAAGCAGGAGGTATTCATTTTATGGCGGCCTTTTTACTTTGGATATATTCTAACTCCCTAAAGCGGCTGCCCTTTGTGGGCAACTTGGCCGTTGCTCTATTGACCGCACTGGCCATCTGGATCGTAGGTTATTATTATCAAAAGTCAGAACTGCTGGTGCTCACCTATGCTATTTTCGCCTTCTTTATCAACCTCATCCGTGAAATCATCAAAGACATAGAAGACCGGGAAGGAGACAGAAAACATGGCTGTAAGACATTGCCGGTAGTCTTGGGCTTTCGTGCTACGAAAAACATCATCTTTATCATAGCGGCCATATTTGTAGGTTCCATTCTAGTAGTAGCATATAAAATAGACGAAAACTTGCTCTACCTTTACTTTGGGCTGATCGGCATATTATTCATTTACTTTATGTACCTCATTTACCATGCTGATCGCAAAACGCACTTCTCCAGGCTCAGCAACCTCTCCAAGCTCCTGATGTTGACAGGAGTGATCAGCATGGCTTTTTTATAGAAACGTAAAATCTGGTGCACCACTTGGTTTACGCAATACCGTTGGCCAATCCGTCCAAAGAAAAATATCAGGCTACTCATCCACTGGTAAAGTAGCTTTTGTACTTTTGGGATGGACAGGTTATATTGACCACCAAAGCCCGTCGATGTAGTACGCCCTAAAATACACGGTGACATAGATCGGCAAATACATATTTCGGGTCAATCATAATTTAACATTATTATTGTCCACAAAACGTAGTTCAACGTACATAAACCTGGTTTTCAATTGAAAAAAATCGCCATACTCGCCTCGGGAAACGGCAGCAATGCTGAAGAAATCATCAAGCACTTTGATGGCTCCACCAAAGGAAAAGTTGCCATCATCGCATCCAATAGAAAAGATGCTTATGTGCTGGAAAGAGCAAAAAACCATAACATTCCCTTTATCTCCTTCACCAGAAAAGAAATGGATGAGGAAGTGCTCGAAAAGACCTTCGAAGAACTGGAAATTGACTTAGTAGTTTTGGCTGGCTTTCTGCTAAAAGTACCAGATGGACTGATCCAACAGTTTCCCGAAAGGATCATCAACATCCATCCTGCCTTGCTGCCAAAATTTGGGGGCAAAGGGATGTACGGCATGCGTGTACATGAAGCGGTCAAAGATAAAGGCGAAAAGGAAACAGGCATCACCATCCACTATGTGAATGAAAAATACGATGATGGCCGGGTGATTTTCCAAGAAAGCGTAAAAGTGGAAGAAACAGACAGTCCTGAGGATATTGCCAACAAGGTGCATGCTTTAGAACACAAATATTTTCCAAAAGTCATCGAAAGCCTGCTTTAATAGACTGATTTTCCTACCTTTGCAGTTTAAAACAAAATTACGCAAACCTATTTCATTCAATACTTCAAAAAATGGCTGTTAAGAAAATAGAATCTGCCCTTATCTCGGTCTTTTATAAAGACAATCTTGAACCGATCATCGCCCAGCTAAAAGAACAAGGCGTAAAGATCTACTCCACAGGAGGTACACAAAAGTTCATTGAAGAACAAGGAGCGGAAGTAACTGCTGTAGAAGACCTAACAGGCTATCCTTCCATCTTTGGGGGAAGAGTAAAAACCCTCCACCCAAAAGTTTTTGGAGGTATCCTCCACAGAAGAGAAGATAAAGGAGACCTTTCCCAGGCTCAGGAATTTGAAATACCTGCCATTGACCTCGTGATCGTGGACCTGTATCCTTTTGAGGAAACAGTAGCCTCCGGTGCTTCAGAGCAGGATATTATCGAAAAGATCGATATCGGAGGCATTTCCCTGATCAGGGCCGCGGCCAAAAACTTTAAAGATGTTACCATCATCGCTTCCCGCGACCAATATGGCGAACTGGAAGAGCGATTGAAAAACAACCAAGGGGGCACTACCTTGGAAGACAGAAAATACTTTGCCGCCAAGGCATTCCAAGTGTCATCACATTACGATACCCATATTTTCAACTACTTTAACCAAACCGAAGAAATTCCAGCACTGAAAGTAAGCGAAAACAATTCAAAAGCTTTACGTTACGGCGAAAACCCGCACCAAAAAGCCCATTTCTATGGCAAGCTGGACGATCTTTTTGACCAACTGAACGGTAAAGAGCTCTCTTATAACAACCTCGTAGACGTGGATGCCGCAGTAGCCTTAATGGCCGAATTTGATGGAGAAACAGCCTTTGCCATCCTAAAGCACAACAATGCCTGTGGCGTGGCAAAAGGAACCTCAGTAAAAGAAGCGTATCAAAAAGCCTTTGAAGCAGACACCCTTTCTGCATTTGGTGGCGTCCTGATCACCAACCAAACCGTGGACAGGGCAGCTGCGGAAGAAATGCACGGCCTGTTCTTTGAGGTGCTGATCGCCCCTGCATTTGACCAAGATGCCCTGGAAGTACTGAAAGGCAAGAAAAACAGGATCCTCCTGCTCCAGAAAACCAAAGTAGGTGGTACCAAGCAGATCAAAACCTTATTAAACGGCATTATAGAGCAAGACAAGGACCTGTCCACAGAAACCAAGGAAGATTTCAAAGTAGCTACCAAAGTAGCACCTACCGAAGAGCAAAAAGATGCCCTGGTATTTGCCGCCAAAGTGTGTAAGCATACCAAATCCAACACCATCGTACTAAGTAACAA
This sequence comes from Echinicola soli, assembly GCF_006575665.1. Lineage (NCBI taxonomy): Bacteria > Pseudomonadati > Bacteroidota > Cytophagia > Cytophagales > Cyclobacteriaceae > Echinicola > Echinicola soli. The sequence continues at coordinate 1,679,547 of NZ_CP041253.1, read as the reverse complement.
GGATCAATTATTTGCCAGCGGTGTAGGCCAGACCTCACGTGTAGACGCACTGAAGCAGGCCATCGAAAAAGCAAAATCATTTGGCTTTGAACTGAAAGGTTCAGTAATGGCATCCGATGCCTTCTTCCCATTCCCTGACTGCGTGGAGATCGCCGCTAAAGAAGGGGTCGCAGCAGTAGTACAGCCCGGTGGCTCCATTAAGGACCAGGACAGCATCGACTTCTGTGACAAGGCAGGCATGAGCATGGTGATGACAGGAATAAGGCACTTCAAGCACTAAAATATCCTGCCAAAATAATTTCCCAATCCCCAACAGTCCTGTTGGGGATTTTTATTTGGCCAAACTCCCCGGCTTTCAAATCCGGTTCATTTGGCTCGGGATTATACCTCCCGAACAGCGACAAATTTCTGACCAGCGACACAATTGGACTGCTTTTTGCTTGTTCAGGCCAAAGCTTGGTTCGGCAATCTGGCATCACCCAAAAAACGCTTATTTACCTCCCTAATTTGAAATTCGGCATCGGAGCTGTTTGTATCTCTGTGCAAGTGACTTAAAAAAAGTCAGTGGTCACTATTAGAAATCCAAATTAAGGTAATAATTTTGTCGTCCCTCGTTTTATTTAAGCATTGTTAATGCTAACTTTAAACGATCAACTCAAACGTAAATTCTAAGTAAAACTACCAGGATGGGATTATTTGACTTTTTCTCAAGTGATATAGCAATAGATTTAGGTACGGCAAATACCCTTATAATTCATAAAGAAAAAATTGTAGTGGACGAACCTTCCATTATCGCCATTGACAAATCCAGCAATAGGATCTTGGCTGTGGGAAGGGAAGCGATGAACATGCATGAAAAGACACATGAAAACATCAAGACCGTGCGTCCACTAAAAGACGGCGTGATTGCCGACTTCTATGCAGCCGAACAAATGATACGTGGCCTGATCAAAATGATCCCTGGGCACAAAAAAGGTATGTTTCCCCAATCCCATCGCATGGTCATCTGTATTCCTTCAGGGATCACGGAAGTAGAGAAAAGAGCCGTACGGGATTCTGCCGAACACGCTGGTGCCAAAGAAGTGTACATGGTCTACGAACCAATTGCGGCAGCCATCGGTATTGGAATTGATATTGAAAAACCCATGGGCTCGATGATCGTCGACATTGGAGGTGGTACTACAGAGATTGCACTGATCGCCCTTTCCGGAATCGTCGCCGACCAATCCATCAGGGTGGCAGGCGACACCTTTACCAAAGACATCCTGGATTACATGAGAAGGCAGCATAACCTGCTGATCGGTGAGCGCTCTGCTGAAAAAGTGAAGATCGCCATTGGTTCTGCCCTGACCGAGTTGGATGATGCACCAGAAGACTACGAAATCCGTGGACGCGACCTGATGACGGGAATCCCTAAAGTCATCAAAGTTTCCTATTCCGAAATAGCCTTCGCACTGGACAAGTCGGTTTCCAAAATTGAGGAAGCCGTATTAAAGGCCCTTGAAATAGCACCTCCTGAACTCTCTGCAGACATCTATGACAACGGCATTCATCTCACAGGTGGTGGTGCGCTCCTCAAAGGCCTGGACAGAAGACTTCATCAAAAGACCAAATTGCCTATCCATATTGCAGAGGATCCGCTAAGAGCAGTGGTGCGAGGAACCGGCACCGCCCTGAAAAACATAAATAGTTTCCGAACCGTGCTGATGACCTGATGACTGAATGCAACGCATTTTATTATTTCTATATAGTATAAGGGCCTTCTTGCTGTTTATCACGCTGGAAACTGTTGCCATTTGGTTGATCGTTTCTTATAATTCACCACAAGGAGCCGTCTTCTTTAACAGCTCCAATAGCTTTACCGGAGCGTTTCTAAGCACCAAAGATAATTTCACCGAGTACTTTACCTTGGGCAGGTCCAACGAAGAACTGGCTAAAAAGAATGCACTGCTGATGAAGCAGCTGGCCAACTTGCGCCCTGTCAAGGACAGTGTGAACATCCCCCTGGACAGTCTGATGGAAAGCACCTATGAATTTAGATCAGCTAAGGTCATCAATAATTCCATTAACCTGCGGAATAACCACATCACCTTAAACAGAGGTGCTGAAGACGGCATCAAAGAAGGCATGGGGGTATTCAATGGTGATGGCATCGTGGGACGTGTAAAAGGTGTCAGCAGTCATTATGCCTCAGTCATTTCCTTGCTCCATACCGACCTCTTGGTTTCTTCAAAGATAAAATCCACAGATGTCTTTGGGTCTACCCAGTGGGACGGTAAAAATCCGCAAAAAGCCAAACTCAAATACGTCCCTAGGCACGTACAAGTGACCCACGGCGACACTGTGGTCACTTCTGGTTACAATGCCGTATTCCCAGAAGGGATTCTGGTAGGAACGGTGGATTCGGTCAGCAATGGGACAGAAACAAATTATCTGGATATTACCATAGAATTGGCGGCAAACTTTAGCACGCTTACATATGTATATCTTGTAGAAAACAATCGGGAAGTGGAATTGGATTCCCTTCAAGAAATCACCGAAATCATCAATGAATAGCAGAACAGTCATCGCTTCTATCGGAGGTATTTTTCTATATTTTATCATCCAAGTTTTGGTGCTGAAAAACTTGGTGCTTTTTGGCGTGGCTTTTTGTTTTCTTTATGCCATTTATCTGTTATTGCTTCCCATTGAAATCAAGACCATCCCGTTAATGGTAATTGCTTTTGTCCTGGGCTTTTCGATTGATATATTTTACGATAGTTTGGGTATCCATACCGCTAGTGCAGTGATGATGGCTTTTTTTAGAAAACCCTGGCTTACGGTCATTACGCCCACCGGCGGCTATGACACTAACACTCCACCAACACTGCTCAACATGGGCATAGGTTGGTTTTTGGTGTACAGCCTTCCACTTATCCTCCTGCATCACTTGACATTCTTTCTTATTGATAATCTAGGGACTTCCTTGTATATTCCGATGATTTACAAAACGCTGAGCAGCACGGTTTTTACGTTTATCATTGGAATGATCGTTCAGGTTTTGTTCTATAAGAAAAGGAGAGGCATCTAAATGAACGAAAACAGACACAGTGTCATCGTCATCGTTATCATTATCGTTGGGGTAATCCTGCTGAGTAAATTGTTTATGATCCAAGTGGTCGATGATAGTTTCCTGAGGCGTGCCGAGCGAAATGCCGTCCAGCGAATAATAGATTACCCCTACAGGGGTTTGATCTCTGACCGAAACAGTGAACTTTTGGTCTATAACAATCCTGTGTTTGACCTGATGGTCATTCCACAGGAGTTCAGCATTAAGGACACAGCAAAATTCTGTGACATCTTTCAGATCGAAAAGCAAAAACTTATCGAACGGTACACTGCTGCAAAAAAATACTCATGGGTAAAACCTTCCCCGCTCATCAAGCAAATTTCGACTACCGATTTTGCGAAAATCCAGGATTACCTGATCGACTACCCGGGTTTGTTCGTCATGACCAGATCGGTAAGGGCATACCCTGACTCCATCGCTGCAAGTGCACTGGGATACATCGCTGAGATAATACCCCGTCAAATGGAAAGGGACTCGCTACATTATTATAACCAAGGAGACTATATTGGTCACTCTGGACTGGAATCTTACTATGAAAAGATCCTTCGGGGTAAAAAGGGAGCCAAATACAAAATGGTCAATGTCCGAGGTGTAGACAAAGGCTCCTTCAAAAACGGCACATTAGACACCGCCTCTGTGGCAGGACTGAATCTGCAATCTACTATCGATATGCAATTACAGCAGTACGGCGAAAAACTTATGAAAGGGAAAAGGGGCTCTGTGGTGGCGATAGAACCAAAGACCGGAGAGATCCTATCCATAATCTCCGCACCGGTATATGATCCGAACTTGCTCGCTGGTGCTGCCTACAGTAAAAATTACAACATTTTGCTATCGGACACGACCAAGCCACTATTCATCAGGCCAATTCAGGCAAAATATCCTCCAGGGTCAATCTTCAAAGTAGTCCAGTCTTTAATCGGCCTACAATGGGGGACTTTGACACCAAACACTACTTATGCCTGTAACAAAGCCTTGGTGGCCTGCCACAATCACCCGAGTCCTGTCAACTTATTTGGCGCTATTAGAAATTCATGTAATCCTTACTATTATCAGGCCTTCAGGCAAATGATCAACCAGGAAATATCCTCCAACACCTATACAGATACACAGATCGGTCTGGACAAGTGGCACGAAGCCGTGGAAAAATTTGGACTTGGCCATGAACTTGGGGTAGACTTACCATATGAAAACAGTGGCAGTGTTCCTTCCAGCTCACTTTACGATAGGATTTATGGAAAAGGCAGATGGAAATACAGCACCATCTATTCCCTGTCAATAGGGCAAGGAGAGATGGAGGTAACACCTCTCCAAATGGCCAACTTAGCCGCAATATTTGCCAATAAGGGTTATTATTATACTCCACACCTCATCAAAGCCATCAATGGGGATCCAGGTAAAATCCCCGAGGAATATACTACCAAACATGATGTCGGCGTGGCGGCCCACCATTTTGACATGGTACAGAATGCCATGGCGGAAGCACTTTATGGCACAGCCATGCGTGCTATTATCAAGGACATCACCATTGCCGGAAAAACAGGGACTGCCCAGAACCCTCACGGGGAAGATCACTCGGTTTTCATAGCGTTTGCACCAAAAGAGGACCCCAAGATCGCTATTGCCGTTTACGTGGAAAACGCAGGCTGGGGAGGACGAGCGGCTGCCAGTACCGCCAGCTTGATGATTGAAAAATATTTGAGAGGACATATAGAAAGACCGGCACTCGAGGAGTATGTACTGGTCGGAGATTTCGGAGACTAACGTGAGACAAAACGACCTATATATCAATAAAATTGACTGGCTGAGCATATTGCTCTACGGAGCTTTGGTGATGATCGGCTGGTTTAATATCTATGCTGCGGTATATGATGAGCAGGCAGCCAAAAGCATCTTCGACTTCAGCATTAACAGCGGAAAACAGTTAGTCTGGATCGGTACGGCCGTGCTCTTGATTACGGTCATCATGGTGGCTGACTATCGCCTCTTTGATAATCTTAGCCTTATTCTATATGGAATTTTCCTGCTTATTCTTTTGCTTACCCCCTTTATCGGAAAGGAGATCAATGGACAGCGAGCCTGGTTTGAAATAGGGCCATTCCGATTGCAGCCCGGGGAATTTGCCAAATTTGCTACAGCACTTGCCTTGGCCAAATTCATCGAAAAACCTTCCTTTGATCTGAGCCAGCCCAAATTCCAACTTCAAGCTATTCTCGTCATCTTGCTGCCTGTTTCACTCATCATGCTTCAGCCAGATACTGGTACGGCGATGGTTTACATGGCATTTTTCATCATGCTCTACCGGGAAGGAATGCCGCAGAAGTACTATGTCTTTGCATTGGTATTTATCGCTATATCCCTACTCTCGCTGGCGGTGGACAATAATCTATACATTGCACTTCCGGTGGCCGGCCTTACCCTTATCCTGATCTTACTGGGCAAGAAAAACTGGCAGCGCATCGTGACATTATGCTTGATCGGAATCGCGATCATTGCTTATTCATACAGTCTTGACTTGGTCGTTTCCAAACTGCCCCAACACCAGCAAAACAGGATTATGGTGCTCTTTAACCCTGACATTGATCCCTTAGGTGTAGGTTGGAATGTCACGCAGTCCAAAATCGCGATCGGTTCTGGTGGCTTTTGGGGAAAAGGCTATCTGGAAGGCACCCAAACGAAATTTGATTTCGTGCCAGAACAGCATACTGACTTTATCTTTTGCACCCTTGGAGAAGAATTTGGCTGGATTGGTAGCCTGGTGGTGGTGTTCCTATTTGCAGCCTTACTGATCCGGCTGGTCTTCTTGGCTGAGCGACAAAAGACACGTTTCTCGAGAGTTTATGGCTACTGCGTCATATCCATTTTACTTTTTCACTTTATGATCAATATTTCCATGACGATTGGACTCTTTCCCGTAGTAGGGATCCCATTGCCATTTTTCAGCTATGGAGGCTCCTCGCTATGGTCATTCACCATCCTGCTATTTATCTTTATCAAACTGGATTCCCACCGCATCCAGTTGCTGGGAAGAATGAATTAAAGACTACTTTTCGTCAAATTTCCGGTAAATCAACTGTAGGAATTCCATTACCTCATCAGAATCCTTATCCCAATCCAGCCTCGTTACATAGCGCTTGTTGACGAGTTCTATGGCTTCCACAAAACTGTCACATTCATCAATGGACTTTAAGGCATGTCCCATCAGGTCAGGATTGCTGTCAAAGAGTTTTTTGGTAAACATAAACCGCTGGTTAATGGCCACCCCTTCATCCATCGATGATATGGATCCCTTCAGTACACCGCTTTGCTCCGATTCAAATCTCGCCCATGCCAAGGCCGGATCAATCCCCCCTTCTTGGGCTGCCAATGAGCCACTTTCAAGGGAAACTTCCACTTTTTCCTGCGAATCAGCCATTTCTGCTTGATCTTCGTCAGCATTATCTTGACTTTGCTCTTCCTCAGCGGATGTTGAAGTTTTTGGCTCCCCAACTTCTGGAACCAGCTGTTCCCAGTCAATCGGTAAGGCCTGCGCCAAGCTCTCAAGCAGGACGGTTGGGGATGCTAATTTTTCCTGTAACTGCTGATAGGAGTCACTTAGGGATTTTTTGTACACCTCGGCGTCTCCATGTCCTCCCTTTTCCATCAGTTCGTTCAGCAACTCTTCATGCCATTTGATGTACTTTTTGGAAGCTTTTAGGTGGCCATGGGGGCTATCCCCCTTGCATTTTTCAATCTCCCCCCAAAAGTAAACCATGGGATCCAGTGCCAAGAGTACCGTATCGATCACCGCCACTTCCAGCAGCGGCAAAAAATGGGTGTGCTCGATCTTGATCGCACGAGAAAGCACATTCATAAATTCCTTTAATGCTTCGGACACTGCTATATCCTTATAGTCAAAATAGGGATTGGACTTCATCTTCTCCATCTCCTCGTTCCACTTTTCAAATAAGGTCTTGATCACCATAAAATTAACCTGTGAACTGGGGGTCAATTGGATGATTTCCTGCCCAGACATGTACTTTTTGGTACCGAAATATTCAGAACATATCTTTTCTGATATATCATGGGCATAGTTTTCTAAATAATTGAGGTTAATTTTATCGTTCATTAGTAGTTTTATTTGCTGTAGTCGTTCGAGATTGATGCCTAAAATAATAATTGAAAACTTATACCACAAGGAGATTTCCTCAAAAGGATCCGATTACAAAGTTATCGAAATTATCCATGATAATTATGTAGATTGGATGCATGCTTGTGGAAAAAAAGGACGCTGCACCACTTGCATGATGATCGTGGAAGATGGGATGGAAAACCTTTCCGAGCTCACCGAAAGGGAAGCTTATTTTCAAAAACTGGGAAAGCTTAAGCCTAACCAACGGCTAACATGCCAGGCTCGCCTAAATAAAGGCACCCTCCGCATCCGTGTCAATGAACGGTACAAGTTGCCACACATGGATTACGGCGAATAAGCTACGATCATCAGCTACTGTTCCGTAATTTTCCTTAACATTGCAAAATTATGTTCATAGAACCAGTTATAGGGAATAATAACCCAAAAAATAAAAAAGGGCATATTGAAGTGATCTGCGGATCGATGTTTTCTGGGAAAACAGAGGAGCTTATCCGTCGTCTAAACAGGGCCCTCATCGCCAAGCAAAAAGTGGAAATCTTCAAACCTGCCATAGACACTCGCTACCATGAACGTAACGTGGTGTCACATAATGAAACGGAGATCAGGTCTACACCCGTCCAATTCGCCGATGACATCATGTTGCTCACCGGGGAATGCGACGTAGTAGGAATCGATGAAGTCCAATTCTTCGATGAGCAGATCGTACGTGTGGCCAACAGACTGGCTATTGCGGGTAAACGCGTGATCATGGCTGGTTTGGATATGGATTTTGAAGGGAAACCCTTTGACCCAATGCCACAGCTTTTGGCCAGTGCTGAGTATGTCACGAAAGTGCATGCCATCTGCATGAAATGTGGCGACTTGGCTTCGTACAGTTACCGGCTAACACCGGCCAAGGAAAAAGTCGTACTCGGTGAAAAAGACAGCTACGAGGCCCGTTGTCGAAAGTGTTTCTACGAAAACAAGTCTTAAGACAATGATCGCAAGCTATGATCAAGAAAACCCAAGGCATCGTCATCCACTACATAAAATTCCGTGAATCTTCCATCATCGTGAAGATCTTTACGCGGGATTTAGGGCTAAAGAGCTATATTGTCAATGGGGTCAGAAGCGCAAGGTCAAAATCAAAAATGGCACTTTATCAGCCACTCAGCCTACTTGACTTGGTTGTTTACGACAAAGAAAATGCCTCTATCAACCGCATCTCGGAAGTGAAATTGGCCTATCCATTTCAGCGAATACCGTTTGATTTTTACCGTTCCGGAGTGGCCATGTTTGTGGGGGAAATCTTAAGCAAATCAATTTATGAAAACTATCAAAATGAATACCTGTTTGATTTCATCTATCAATCGGTCACTTTTTTGGACAGTGAGCCCATTAGTTTAAGCACTTATCCTCTTTCGTTCTTACTGGAAACCTCTGGTTTTTTGGGGTTTGCCCCTGATTCTGCTGGGGAATTCTTTGAACAAGTACATCCTGATGTAAATGATGGATCCTTCGCCCTGGAAGAAAAAAAATTCTTTACTCAACTACTAAAAAACCCATTTGATCCTTCCATAAAAATACCCCCATCTGTTAGAAAAAGTTTACTTGATGATTTACTGACCTTTTATAAACTACACTTGGACACTTTTTTCGAGGTGCGATCACTGGAAGTTTTAAGGAACTTGATGTAGCCACCGAATTTACTTCACCACCACCTCCTTGATACTCTTGGAAAATATTCCTGACAGTTCCTTACCGCTACCATCCACCAAAGCTATCGTGATCTTGTGTGATCCGTTGGACAAATTATCAATGTATATAACACCTAATTCATCGGTCACAAACTCCTGTCCCTCGGCGGTAACTTTTACCCGTAAACCGTCTTCTTCCAAATCCCCTCCCACCAATATATAGTCCACCACAACATCCTCCCCTGCTTGGTATTCCGTTCCGTTTTCAGGAAGGTTTACACCAATGTAGGGATCATCACTTTCCGGAAAGGGGGCTGATTTTCCCACCACAAAATCCCGCTCCACGTAATTTCCGTATTCCTTAAGTGCCATTCCATCATCATCCACCAAAAATGCCAGCACCTTATAAGTACCCGTTTCGAACTCTTTTCTGAAAATTGGCATATTATACCCGATAGGATCTGCTCCGTTAATGATCATTCTCAGCTGAAATCCATTTCTACCGTGTTCGAATGGATAATTTTTAATATTGAACTCAAAAGGCACAGCGCCCACATCGAACGTTTCGTTTTCAAGTGGATTATGAAGCTCCAACATGGCATCCGGATAAGAATTTCCTTGCATCTGATAGCGAAAAGATATATCCTTTTCCTCTAGGGTGGTTGTTTGGGCGATTTCGTTAGGATCACTGGTCGTTTCCTTTTTGGAGTCTGATGTGCAAGAGAGCCAAAAAACACTACAGATAAACCAAATATATAAGTTGTTTTTCATAGCTGGAGGACAATTGGGTTAAGTTAAAGATATTTAATTTTACTATAAAATATTTACCTTGCAGGATAAAATAATCCAGTCATGAGCGAAATCCTTTATAAAGAAATCCCTTCCTTGGACCTATCCGACTTTACCTCGGGCAATGCTGAACAAAAAGAGGCATTTGTACACAAACTTGGTGATGCATACGAAAACATTGGTTTCGTAGCCATAAAAAACCATGGGCTCACCCAAGCACTTCAAGACAAGCTCTATGCGTCGATCAAAGCTTTTTTTGCACAGGAAGACACTATCAAATCCAAGTACGAGCGGCCAGAAATCGGCTATCAGCGTGGCTATACGGGGAAAGGAAAAGAACATGCAAAGGGCAGAAACACCGGGGATCTGAAGGAATTTTACCATGTGGGCCAGGAATTGTCCAAAATCCCTGATTCCGATCCGCTCAAAAAGGATTATCCTCCTAATGTATGGCCAGAGGAAGTTCCAGACTTCAAAGACACGGCGCTGGAAGTCTTTGGCACCATCGAAGCTGCAGGGAAAGCCATGCTACAGGCTATTGCCTTACATTTAGGGCTTGATGAAATGTATTTTGAGGACAGAGTACTCCACGGCAATTCCATTTTACGCCCCATTCATTATTTCCCCATCGAAGATCCTGCTTCTGTTCCTGCAGATGCTGTCCGTGCAGCGGAGCACGGTGACATTAACCTGATCACACTGCTAATGGGTGCAAGTGCGGACGGTCTTCAAGTGCTTCGAAAAGATGGCCAATGGATCCCCATCACAGCCCTTCCGGACCAGCTTGTCGTCAACGTAGGGGACATGCTCGAAAGGCTCACCAATAGGAAACTAAAATCCACGATTCACCGCGTGGTCAACCCTCCCCGTGAAAAGATGAACAACAGCCGCTATTCCATCCCGTTTTTTATGCACCCAAGATCAGAAATGGACCTCGCCTGCCTGGACAGTTGTGTGGACGGGGCAAACCCAAAAGCATTTCCAGATGCTACTGCAGGTGAATTTCTGGAAGAGAGGCTTCGGGAATTAGGGCTTCGCAAATAGGCGCTGGTGACCATCCGCAAAGTAAAATATTACCTTTACCTGAAGGATGTCATCACCCTTTCAGTAACGGCTTTCGGTGGACCGCAGGCCTTCTTGGCCATGGTACTGGATATCATGGTCAAGAAACGACACTACATCACCGAGGAGGAACTTTGGGAACTCCATGCCCTCTGCCAGATACTGCCAGGCCCTACTTCCACACAGACCATTTCAGCTATTGGTTACCGGGTAGGAGGCCCTAACCTCGCTTACCTATCGCTTTTGGTATGGATACTGCCGGCCACTATCATCATGACAGCAGCCGCTATTTTAGTGGATTTCCTTCAGACCCAAACCGAAGGTTCGCTGGATTTTGCCAAGTTTATCCAGCCCATGGCTATTGGTTTTATCATTTATGCCGCGCAAAAAACCATTGGCAAGATGGTAAAAACCACTGAAGCAATGGTGCTGATGCTGTTGTCGGCATTTGTGGCTTTCTTTTATAATTCGCCTTACATTTTTCCATTTATGCTGGTGGCCGGCGGCATCACCACCTCATTGAAATTTAACAAACAACCTAAAATCGAAGAGAAAAGCGGCATCAGGATCCAGTGGGCAAACTTCCTGCTTTGGGGAGGTGTATTGATTTTAGCGGCGACCTTGGGACATTTTACGAAAATTCTTCCTATCCGATTATTTGAGAATTTCTATCGTAACGGCAGTTTGATCTTTGGGGGAGGACAGGTGCTGGTCCCTTATCTCTACACTGAATTTGTAGAATTCAAGGCTTACCTTACCTCTGAAGAATTCTTGACCGGATATGCTATTTCACAGGGTGTCCCAGGCCCCACCTTCAGCATCAGTTCGTACATAGGCGCCCTGTCCATGCGAAGTGCTGGACTGGGAGTAGGAGGAGCTATAATAGGCGGGTTGGTTTCTGCAGCAGGCATATTTCTGCCTGGCACTTTCCTGATTTTCTTTGTCATTAGATTTTGGGACGAGTTGAAGAAATACCGGCCCGTTCGTGCCGCTCTGGAAGGGATCAATGCCGTCAGCTGTGGTATGCTGATCGCCGCTGCTTATCTGCTCTTCGAGCCAATGCCTGCCAATTTCTTTAACATCGCAGCCATTGCCATCACTTATTTTATGCTCCAATTTACCAAAATCCCTTCACCATTCATCATTATTGGCGGTATCGTGATAGGACTGGGCTACCAACTATTCATTAATAACCTAATTGGATAAAAAATCCTTGGAACTTTTTCAGGTTAGTACGATTGGAAAAATCAATGAAAAATTAAAATCCATACGTGAAACTAGTAAAAACCATCATAAACAACACCTCAATGGCACACTAATTGTGAAGTACCCTGATATTAAACCAACTAATACTATGTTATGAAAATTTTACACTTCAAAAATTGGCTCTTCGGACTTGCAGGATTGCTTGTAATGGCGTCTTGTAACTCAGATGATAAGGAATCGATGGAAGGAACAGCCACGGTAAATGTATCGCTCGTGGATGCACCAGCGGATTATGATGAAGTATGGATTGATGTTTTGGGGGTAGAGCTCTTACCTGGTGGTGAAGACGAAGATGGTGACGGCTGGATTTATATCCCTTACGATGAAGAAGATGCATATATCAACCTCCTTTCCTTGGTCAATGGAAATGAAGCTTTTATCGGATCAGAAGAGATTTCTGCAGGTTCGATTTCCAAGTTGCGCCTGGTATTAGGTGAGGACAATTATTTGGTTATAGATGGTGAAGAGACCCCATTGACTACACCAAGTGCCCAACAAAGTGGGCTAAAACTTCAGCTTGACCAAGAGCTAATGGCAGGCATCCAGTATGATCTGGTCATCGATTTTGACGCGGCAAAATCCATTGTTAAAGCAGGTAACTCTGGACAATATATCCTTAAGCCTGTCTTGAGAGTGGTAGCAGAGCAATCCGCTTCAATCGAAGGGAAAGTACTTCCCGTAGAGGCCCATCCGGTAATCTACGGCATCATTAATGAAGACACTGTCAGCACTTTTGCTGATGAATCTGGTGCCTTCGCCCTGAGGGGACTTGCTGAAGGAAACTATACCGTCATTTTTGAGCCTACTGAAGAATACGAAGCAGATACACTTTATGATGTTCCTGCAGTAGACGGCGAAATCACCGTATTGGATCCTGTGGAATTGGAAATGGCGGCTGATTTGGAAGTAGAGATCGGAACTGTAAATTAAAAAACGAAGACCAACTATTATTTATACCTCAAGGAAGGCTGCTCTAAGGTTTAGGGCAGCCTATTTCTTTTTGATTCTGACAAAAACAAGACCTAAAGGAATCAAGCAATATTTATGAAGGCAGCTAAAATTCATAATACTTTTTAAGAATGCCCTATGCCTGCAGAGTTTGGAATTATGCCCTAACTGTATGGAATGGGTTTTAGCGTGAGTTTATGGGCATTGGCCAGGTGATTTCAGCTAAAACAGCAAACATTATATTCGGCTATTTACCATGGGTGTTGCCCATGGTTATGAATGTGACGCTCTATCTGGTGCCAGACAAGCCTGCTTGGCTCCAAGTAAGCCTGCTTGGCTCCAGACAAGCCTGCTTGGCTCCAGACAAGCCTGCTTGGCTCCAGACAAGCCTGTTTTGCGCCAGACAAGCCTGCTTGGCTCCAGACAAGCTTTCAGCGCTCGGTCTGTCTCCACTTTGCATTTCCAAATCCTCCTAAAATCCGGAAAAAATATATCAGCAAAAATCTGCCCAACCTGTCCCGCCGGGGCGGATCAGCGTTACCCTCGTTCCATATAAAACAGCTTCCGTCCTAACTGATGCTTAGACAGGTATGCCCAGCCCCCCAACTTTTCCGCCTCATCCGCCTAAAGCAGATTTCAAAAAAACTATCTCTATTTACACTTTTCTATCGGCTAAAAAAAATTGCCGATTATAGGTAATAAAAACCCTTAACACGTGACTTTCAATCAGGCAAAAATCTCAATGACAAATATTTAAGCATTTGCGTATAGTTGCGCATCATATTTTTTGATTTTAACCCCATATCGACTTAGATTTAGATTCTCAGTTCATATTTTTCATTCGCTAGCGATTTTTCTTTAGTCTATCTATTGGTTAATTCCCACCTCTTATATCAGAGGTGGGTGTTTTTTTATATGATTATATGCTTTTCTGCCAGTTTGAGCATATTCAGCAAACTGCCTTATACCAATCAATGATTAACATAAAAAATTCGTAGCAATCCGTGTAATTCATGGCCTTTCTTCTAATGAATTTGATTACTTGCACAATTCCGTATAATCACATTTTTTTAATACAAAACCCTAAAATGATAAAAGGCCTTAAACCCGAGATCGATAAAAAAAAGCCCCGCGGAGCAATTCAGCGGGGCTTCGGTTTGTTAGGGTTGGAAGTATAATGACACACTCAAATGTTTTATTCCTTAATGGCAAAGTCAGGATATGCACGCATACTGTGCTCATTGATATCCAATCCTTCCACTTCTTCCTGCTCATGTACACGGATACCGACTGTTTTCTTCATGGCATAGAACACCACAAAGCTAAAAATCACACAGAATAGGCCTACAGCTCCAATACCGATCAATTGGGACATTACCTGGGAGAATCCAGCAAGATCGCCAAAAAGCCCTACTGCCAATGTCCCCCAAATGCCCCCAACGAGGTGGACAGAAATGGCTCCCACGGGGTCATCGATCTTCACGTTATCAAAGAAGACCACAGCAAAAACCACCAGAGAACCACCCACAAAACCGATGATGGCAGATTCACCAACGCCCATCAGGTCCGCCCCAGCCGTAATACCTACCAATCCTGCCAAGATGCCATTCAGCACCATGGTGATATCATAGGACTTGAATTTGATATAGGAGAAAAGCAAGGCACCAAAAGCTCCAGCAGCACCAGCTATCGAAGTGGTCACAAACACTTTTGAAACAGTACCGGGATCAGCGGTAAGGACAGATCCCCCGTTAAAGCCAAACCATCCAAACCAAAGCAAGAACACACCGATTACTGCCATCGGAATATTATGTCCGGGAATGGCATTCATGCCTTTAGCGGTATACTTACCGATCCTTGGGCCTAGCAAGTAGGCTCCTACCAGTGCTCCCCATCCGCCTACAGAGTGGACGATGGTAGAGCCTGCAAAATCATAGAATGGAGTATCCAGGCTATCCAAGAAGCCTCCACCCCACTTCCACATACCTACAATGGGATAGCAGATTGCTACATAAAGTGTAGAGAAAATGATAAATGGGCCGAGCTTTATACGCTCCGCTACGGCACCGGAAACGATCGTAGCCGCAGTGGCGGCAAACATGGCCTGAAAGATAAAGTCTGTAAAGAAGGTATAGCCCTCGTTATACCTAAAGGTGTCCCAACCTTCCGGCAAGCTCAACCCCAAACCACTCAATCCGAAAAAGCCTCCTGTAAAAGCTTCTCCCGGATACATTAGATTAAATCCAACAAAGCCATAAGTCAATAGCCCCATGGCTGGGATAATAGTATTTTTAAAGAGAATGTTGACGGTGTTTTTGGCCCTGGTAAGTCCGGCTTCCAAAGAGGCAAAGCCTAAGTGCATGATAAATACCAGGATAGTGGCTACCATCATCCACACATTGTTGATGGTAAATAATTCTTGATTCATCTGAATGGGTAATTTATATGGTTACTTCTAGTTTGTTAGGATAAAATTGAATTGGTAAAGTTCAATTCACTACAGCGCATCGGCCCCTTTGTCATCATTCCTCACTCTGTAGACTTCCAGCACATCGGTCACGAAAATCTTCCCGTCACCTATCTGCCCAGTGCGGCCTTCTTTGAGGATGCAGTTGATAACAGGTTCTACCAATTCTTCGGTAACCATGATTTCTAATTTTGTCCGAGGGATAAAAGCGGGTTCATAAGCAACCCCTCTGTACTTTTCGATTTTTGCGTGCTCGAGTCCCATCCCTTTTACTTCATAAAAAGTTAGGAACTTCACTCCTAGTGCGGCAATACACTGCTGAATCACCTCAAATCGAGATGTTCTAATAATTGCTTCTACTTTTTTCATTTTAGTTAACTGACAAACTGATTGGTTGTAATTATAACCGATTTTATCGTAATCGGATACAAACTTAATAAATTAGACGTCTCACACTACTATAAAAACAATTATTTTTGCATTTTTATACAAATATGGCTTATAAATAACCTGATAACTGGAAAAAATCAACTTTTACGCTCAAAATGGTTAAAACCAACACCGATTATCTGGTTTTCAAATTTTAGCACGGTTTATGGGCTGTTAATAAAGATTGTTTTAATTTTAAGTTCCAAAACAAACCGGATAAACCAAATTCAACATTTAACTTCATGAATAAACCTACACTTTTGATCCTGGCTGCCGGCATCGGCAGTCGATACGGAGGAAATAAACAAATCGAAGGATTTGGCCCCAATGGTGAAACGATCATTGAATACTCCATATTCGACGCTATTCGTGCGGGCTTTGGGAAAGTGGTCTTCATCGTACGAAGAGAGATCTTGGAAACCGTGAAAGAGATCTTTTTGCCCAAACTTGAAGGAAAAATAGCCGTAGACTTTGTCGTACAATCCCTGGACAGCCTCGTACCAGAGGAATTCCAAACTCCTGATCGGAAAAAACCCTATGGAACCGGCCATGCTGTACTCTGTGCCAAAGATGCCATCAACAAACCATTTGCCGTGATCAATGCGGATGATTTCTATGGAAAAGAAGCCTTCCAAGCACTGGGCAAATTCCTGAAGGAAGACGTCAAAGAAGACCTTCACTGCATGGTAGGTTATGCGATAAAAAATGTACTCTCCGAAAACGGCACCGTCAGTCGTGGGGTCTGCGAGACCAATGAGAATTTTCAGCTTATCGGTATGACAGAACGCACTGGCATTGCCCGCGAGAAAGATGAAATCATCTGCAGAGAGGAAGAAGACCCCATTGTAATAGCACCGGACACTCCCGTGAGCATGAACTGCTGGGGCTTCCATCCTTCGTTTTTCGAAGAGGCTCACAGAATCTGGAAAGCATTCCTCCCCGAAAACAAAGACAACATCAAGTCGGAATTTTACATCCCTTCTGTAGCCAATACACTCATTGAGGAGAAAAAAGCCAATATCGCCATTTTGGAAGGCGGTAAAACGTGGTTTGGTGTGACGTATCCAGAGGATAAGCCGGTGGTGGTATCCGCTTTAAAGCGTCTTCATGACCAAGGAGACTATCCCGACGGCCTGTGGGAATAAAACCACAAAACCTTCGTTCCAATAGATATACCAAACCTACGTTTTAGAATAAACACATTATATAATCAAGTAAAAAAATATGAAAAAGATACTCTTTTCCAACAGTCCTATATCTGGCAGTTTGGCACTTTTACTCCTCAGAGTGGGTGCTGCTGCGTTGATGATGACTCATGGATGGTCAAAAATTGTTAAATTCAGCGAATACCTGACCAAATTCCCTGACCCAATTGGGGTTGGGCCTGCAGTATCTTTACAGTTGACTATTTTCGCGGAATTTTTTTGCGCTATCTTGCTGGCACTTGGTTTTATGACCAGGTTGGCACTGATCCCTCTTATGATCACCATGATCGTGGCCGTGTTTATCATCCACGGAGATGATCCCTTCGGCGACAAGGAAATAGGCTTACTTTACTTGGCTACATTTACCTCTCTGTTCCTTTCTGGCCCTGGCAGCATCTCCATGGACGCTCAGATTCTCAAGAAAAACCGTTATCGGTGAGGATAATGAGACATGAGTATTGAGTATGGAAATGTGAGAGTCTTGTCTTCCTCTCCCGGGAGGTTAAGTGGGGTTCTTTGGGAGCAAAATCAACCCTCGGAGGGCTTGTATGGTAACAAGCAGGCTTATTCAGTTTTCAATGAAGTTTTCAGTTCAACGCGAATTCCCATAGTCGTAAAAATGACGCCAAAGGCATCTCCTTTACGCTAACGCCCATTATAAGTGGATAAGGAAAAGCAGGTAAAAAGTGTCAACAAAATTCAGGCCCTGACGCATTCTTTAGTAACGAGTATTCAGTCTTAAGTCAAGTATTTCCCCCAGTGGTGAAACAATCGTAGCTTTGCGGCCTGGTCCTTCGACATCTTTAGGATAGACAAAGCCAAAGGCTCCCAAGACCACAAAGCTATCTTGCCATAACCGGATTATTGCGACATGGTATCTGGCACCTAACACCCAGCGTTATACCATTCTAGCGGTTTCTATCTGTGAAATGATCGATCCATAATCCACTTGTTGCCAATTTTGCAATATCATCGGATCTTCCATTACTTTATCCATTATTTCATCTTGAAGCCTTCCCTGGGCATACGCATCTGCATATTTCATATCCGAAAACGTCACCATCGTATAGAGGGGAATCCACTCATTGGGAAACAGTTCATGGAGCTTCGCCTCTATTTTCTTACGAATAAGGAAACGAGGATTGGCCACGCTGTCCCTCATCTCGGTAAAATTATTTCTGGCCATTTCACTGATGGCGTCGGTATCTGGTTTTCTGACTTTTTGGAATTTCTCAAAAACCAATTCCCAAGAAGTAGTTCCATACTTCTCTATAAGTCCATCAAGGATAAAGCAATCTTCAAAGCCACAATTCATCCCTTGGCCAAAGAAAGGAACCATGGCGTGACAGGCATCACCGATCAGCATTGACTTATTGGCCAGCCAAGGGAAACACTCCACATTGATCAGAGAAGAGGTGGGGTTACCAAAGTATTCCTTGTTCAGGTCAGGCATTAACACAAAGGCATCAGCAAAATAGTTTTTAAACACGCTCTCCAAGTCACCTTCATCATTGATCTTGTCGAAACATACTTTTCCATCTTCAAAAGGCAAAAAAAGTGTACAGGTGAAGGATTTATCAGGATTGGGCAAAGCTATCAACATAAACTGCCCCCTTGGCCAGATATGAAGGGCATTGGGATCCATCGCAAACTCACCATCAGCCGTAGCCGGAATGGTCAGCTCCTTATAGCCGTGGGAGATGTACTCTTGCTTATAGTTTAGCCTTGTCTGTCGCTGCATCGCATCTCGCAGAGAAGAATAAGCCCCATCTGCACCTATGATTACGTCAGTTTCACGATGTTCTTTTGTTCCGTCTGGCAAGATCACTGTTAAAGAAGTCTCTCCAATATTGATCTCCTCGCAAGTATGGTTAAAGTTCATTTTAGCTCCATACCTCTCCGCTTCATCCACGAGCATATGGTTAAACTTACCCCTTGAGATGGAATAAATCGCTTGGTTTTCTTTGCCGTAGGACAAGAAAGAGGTCTCACCGTGCTCATCATGGACTCTCCTTCCATACATCGGAATCACATAAGGCTCTACCATTTCACGAAGGCCGATCTTATCCAGCGCCTTCCATCCCCTGTCACTAAGCGCCATATTGATGGAACGCCCCTCTGGGGCATGCCTTTTATCCCTCAGATCAGGCCGCTTCTCATAGATAGAAACATTGATCCCTTTCTTCTGAAGGTAGATCCCCAGCAATGATCCAATCAGTCCCGCACCAATTATGCTGACATCATTCTTGTTCATGGGTTTTATATATTAATAGGTTTGCAATAGGTTTGGTCTATTAAGCGAATTTCGATAAGGATTGTTCCAGGATTTTGGCAAATTTAAACACATCCTCAAAGCTATTGTAAAGGGGGGTCGGAGCGATCCTGATCACATTGGGGTTTCGCCAGTCCCCAACAATCCCGTTTCGGTAAAATTCATCAAATACGGCTTTTCCGCCTTTATGGATCAACAGTGACAATTGGCATCCTCTCTCCTCTTCAGCACTTGGTGTAATGATCTCCAGCACTCCGCTATCACCGCTTATTTCACGAATCAGGTATTCTAAGAACCCTGTTAATTGTACGCTTTTTTTCCTTAGGTGTGCCATCCCTGCCTCTTTGAAAATATCCAATGAAGCTTGGTGTGCCGCCATTCCCAGGACGTTACCATTGGATGTTTGCCAGCCATCGGCTCCATACATGGGAGCAAAGCCTTTTTCCATCTTGAAGCGCACCTTTTCATCATGCCCCCACCAGCCTGCAAAACGGTTCAGTTTCGGGTTATCACCATGTCGCTCGTGCACAAAAATCCCTGCCACATTTCCCGGCCCCGAATTCAGGTACTTATAACTGCACCACGCCGCAAAGTCCACTCCCCAGTCATGTAACCGTAAAGGGGCATTCCCCACCGCGTGGGCAAGGTCAAACCCCACCAGAGCCCCTGCGTCATGAGCGGCCTTGGTAATCGCATCCATGTCAAACACCTGGCCAGTATAATACTGCAACCCCGCCATCATCACACAAGCCAATTCATCCTTATGTGCGGATATCGCTTGCAGAATATCCTCCGTCCTTAGGGTATGCTCCCCTGTTCTGGGCGCCACTTCGATGATTGTCTCATTCGGATCCAACCCATGATACTTTGCCTGGGTCTCCAGTGCATACATGTCTGAAGGGAAAGCTCCCGCTTCTGTCAGAATTTTATGCCGCTTACCTCCTGGCTGATAAAAGGACACCATCAGCGTATGAAGGTTACTGGTCAAACTGCCCATGGCCACCACTTCGTGCTTTTTCGCACCTACTATTTCCGCCAAGGCGGCTTTGGACCTTTCATGGACAGAAAACCACGGATCTTCTCCATCGAAGTGGCCATCCACGGCTTTGGTCGCCCAACTGTCCAAATCCCGCTCAAGGTACCCTTTGACTGATTTTGGCTGAAGTCCCAGGGAATTACCACAAAAGTAAATAACTTCCTCTCCATTTACCTTAGGAAAGTAAAATCGACTTTTGAATTTCCTGAGGGGGTCTTCACGGTCCCTTTCCTGGGCAAAAGCCAGGCTATAGCGGTATGCAGTCATATTTTCCTGTTAACTGAAACGGTACTATTTTTCCATTTTGGTTCCACACGATGTGCAGGTAGTGTTTTCAGGATTGCTCCAAAAGCGCTCCATGATCGGTGGCAGCTGAGTCACAATATCTGTCACCGCCGCATATTCTTCGTAAAGCTTATTTCCACAGTTTTCACAATACCAAATGAAACCATCCTCTTCGCCTTCATTTCGGTACCGTTCTATTACCAGTCCAACAGTATTGGCTGGTCTTCTGGGGCTATGGTGCACTTTTGGTGGCAAAAGAAAAATTTCCCCTTCCTTGATTTCTATATCCTTTGGCTGGCCCTCATCGATCACTTTCAGCACGATATCCCCTTCTAGTTGGTAGAAAAATTCCTCGCCTTCATTATAATGGTAATCCTTCCGGGAATTAGGACCTCCCACGACCATCACGATAAAATCTTCATTCCCTTTATACACTTGTTGATTGCCGATTGGCGGTTTAAGCAAGTGTCGGTTATCGTCAATCCATTGCTTGAAATTAAACGGTTTTGTCAATGCCATTTGAATAGTGGTTTTGGTGACATGGGAAGATCTTTCACTGCTCCCCAATTCTGCCTACCGCGTAATATTGCGGATGGCTTTTGCCCCATAAAAGTATAAAAAAACTAGCAGTAATTATGATTCATCAAAGGGTTATTCATGTGGAAAAGACGGTCTCACCGTTAAAATCTTTCCGAACGGTTTTTGAAGTATTTCAAACTTCCATCTTCAAAGAAATTATCGTTACTTTGAAAATAAAACATTTTCAAAACAACCTGATAATGTCATCGCATCATTTTGTGAAAGAGCAGCAAGAACCTGCCATGCTCATCCTGGACACTGCCCGGCTGTCTTACGAGCAGATCGCACCATTATTGGAGTGGGTACCCACCGTGTTGGTGGCCGAGCCGATGGTAGACATGGTACGCTCTTGGGGAATTAAAATTGATGTAATCTTAGCTTCTAGCGAATACCAAAAGGAGCATGTCAAACTTCTGGAAGAACAGTATCCCCTACGCTTTTTGACATGTCAGCAGGAAAAATTCCTGGAAGAAGGGCTCGAGTACCTTATCGCTACCAAGCATCCAGCCGTAAACATTATTGGCTACGACCATAAACAGCTTTTTCATTTGGAAAAAAAATTAGACCTGGTGAATATCGTGGTCTTTGACGGCCCCATCCGCTATTTTCCGGTGAGGGACAAATCCTTCAAAAAATGGTTTCCGCAAAGTTCCATCCAGCTACACGCACCGGAAGGCACCCTCATCGAGATGAAAACCGCTTCAGAAAGCCAATTCATCAACATCAAACATGCCACCTTCGTAGAAGCCGATGGTGGCACCATCATCTTCCAATCCATGCAGCAGCCCTACTGGATCGGAGAAATGATCGGGGAGGAGATTTAGTGTTTCGGTGTTCGGTAAACTGTTCCTCCTGGTTATTGGCTCACCCCACCTAACTTCCCCTGCAAGGTGAGTAACCGAGAACCTTTTTCTTTATACTTGCCTCTAGCTACTTGATACGCTAAATCAAATCTTTACAGTTTCTTCACCACTTCTTTTTTCGGAATGGCAATGCTCCACATTCCCCTGAGTTCTCCGACTTTGTGACCTTTGGCCTTGTCTTCTGGATATAAGGCGTCTAACTTCTCTAAGGTTTCTTCCCCAATATCCACGCCTGGATCACCATGACAATTCAAGCACATTTCTCCTGGGATTTTAATGGCCTTTGTATAGAGTAGGATTTCACCATTTCCGATTTCCTGCACATTTGCAGAGTTCTTCACCCCATTTTCTTCATTGTACTCATAAGCCTCCAGCAACATCTCTTCCTCCTCATTAGGCTGATCGGCAGGGTTTCTGAAGTCATGGGAAACCCTTCTTACGACCACCTTGTGCCGCTTACTCACTTCATTTAGCGAAGGTAGTGCCTCCACATTGCAAAATTCCACTGCACCGGCCACTCCTTTTTCGTTGATCGACTTGTTCAATTTCCCCATCAACTCTTGCTGGGCTTCTGCACTTATTTCATTGCCCCATTTGATGGCCAGGTTGATGATATCCACTTCATTGACCTTTTTGATTTCCATGGACTCATTGACGGCATCAAACACTTCACGGTCCACCTTTTTGCGTGAGCCACAGGAAATCAACAATCCAGCTATTATTATGGATAAAATTCGCATCATGATCCTCTTTTAGTCCCTCCAAAGTTAGGGTATTAACGGCACCAAAGCCAGTTTTATGCGCTTTCTTCCTCTAAATGGCCTGAGAAAAAACCAGGCAGGAAAGGGAAGTGGCTAACCATGCAATTAAGGATAGTACCACCAAGTTGCGGGGATACGGGGAGGAATATTTCTTAAACATTGAGGAAATGAAGCTTTGGTAATCTTACTATTTTTTTGGTTCTATATGATTTACTATGGGTAAACTGAGCCCTAGCAGGCTATGGAGATCGAAGCATCGCGTGGACGGATGAATTTGGGTGCCCATGCTCCTGATGCAGTCGATAATGATATATGTTTTCCTTGCCCATGGTCAGTACCTACGGCACTGTTAGGATGCTGTATCCAATTCCTGTTACTAAGCTAATGCTCCTAAGGAGCATCCCTGCTGACACTTCTGTCGGCTAAAATAGTGAGAAGGGAGTCCTGGCCAATGCCGCTGGGCATTTAAGCCTGGTATAATCAGGATGCCTCCAGGGGGCTTTGTGCCGTAGGAACAAAACTATTCCCCTGATCTATCCGCACAAGTGGGACAGTCCCGTGGATAATCTAACTACAGTATTCCATATAGAACCATTTATTTTTTTGATCCGGGAAGAATCATTTTGGCAATATGGGCATTACCAATGCCAGTTCAGGAAGTCGTCATTTTAAAATGCGGACTAGCACCAGCCAATGTCAAAGAAAAACCTTTGCTCCTTCGAGGCTTTATAGTGGATTATTTAACCTGATGAATGAAGCGGCCATGGTTATCGCCGTGTCACTTATTTTCTTAATTTTGTCCTTGCAAAGACCAAAAACTATATGCTTGATAAATTAGAGCACATCAAAGACCGATTTGAGGAAGTGGGACAGCTGATCATTCAGCCGGATGCAATGTCCGATATGAGCAAATACACCAAGCTCACCAAAGAATACAAAGACCTGGAGAAGATCGTCAAAGTATTTGACGAATATAAACTGGTACTGGACAATATAAAAAGTTCGAAAGCGATCCTTGAAACCGAAAAAGACCCTGATTTCAGGGACATGGCAAAAGCGGAGCTAGACGAACTGAAGGAAAAGGAAACCGAATACGAGAAGGAGCTAAAACAAATGCTCATCCCCAAAGACCCGAATGACTCCAAGGATTGCATCCTGGAAATCCGGAGTGGCACGGGCGGTGATGAGGCGGCTATTTTTGCAGGAGATATATTCCGCATGTACGAACGCTACGCCGAAAAGCAAAACTGGAACCTTACGGTGCTTGACCTTACCTTTGGCTCTGCTGGAGGTTATAAAGAAATCATCAGTACTGTCTCAGGAGCCGATGTATTTGGTATGCTTAAATACGAATCTGGCGTCCACCGTGTCCAGCGGGTTCCCACCACAGAAACACAAGGAAGAGTTCACACTTCTGCTGCTACCGTCGCAGTACTTCCCGAAATGGAAGACGTAGATGTGGAAATCGACATGAACGATGTCAGGAAGGACACCTACTGCTCATCAGGCCCCGGTGGTCAGTCCGTAAACACCACCTACTCGGCCGTAAGGCTTACCCACGAACCTTCGGGCATCGTGGTCACCTGTCAGGACCAAAAGTCACAAATCAAAAACTTCGAAAAAGCCCTCAAGGTACTCCGGTCCAGGATATATGAGATCGAACTGGCCAAACATAACGAAGAAGTAGGTGCCCAGCGAAAATCCATGGTAGGAAGTGGTGACCGATCGGATAAGATCAGGACCTATAATTATCCACAAAGCCGGGTAACGGACCACCGTATCAACAAAACGGTCTATAACCTTCCCGATGTCATGGATGGCAATCTTGAAGAATTTACAAGTGCACTGCGATTTGCGGAAAATGCTGAAAGACTCAAAAACAGTGGCATGGAAGACTAACTTCCATGGGGCGTTTTTCACGTTGATTTTTTTTTCTGCAAATCCTAATTTAGGTATGAATTATGCAGTGGGTGCAAAATCATTTAGTTCATCAAAAAAATCAAACGCTGTATATGAAAATCGAAGGAGAAAATGGTATCACGCTAAATACCTGGGGCGGACAGCATTTCCACAAACTGTACCCATTGGCCAACAATCCTGCCATCGCCAAAAACCTGAAAGATAGCTTTCCCCAGCCCTACACCCTTCATGATGCCCGTTTCTGGATCGAGCACAACATTAAATTCAATCCTCCACAAAATTTTGCCATCGAGAAAGACAGTACACTCGTGGGCGCCATAGGCATCCACAAAGGAGAAAATGAACTCCGCACCAATATGGAAATCGGATTTTGGCTTGGAGAGCAGTTTTGGGGACAGGGAATTGCCACGGAGGCAGTCAAACGTTTTGTCCCTTATCTATTCAAGAACTTTGAAGTCCAGCGGGTTTTTGCCACGGTCTATGACTTCAATATTCCCTGCATGAGAGTCTTGCAAAAAGCAGGATTCCAAGAAGAAGCCATCCTCAAAGGAGGTTTTATCAAAAATGATAAAGTCGGTGATATTTTTCAATTTGTCTGTCTTAGGGAAGATTATGAGTGACCCATAAACCAATAATCAGGCAAAAACCATCAAATTGGCCTGATTATTGGTTTTTAAGCAAATATGAAACGGTTTATACTAAACATCTGCTTTGCAGGGCTCTTTCTTACAGGGTCCGCAATACTGACGACTTCCTGTGTGGCCCACCACCGAAATCATGGGCACCATTATAAGAAAAGTCAAAAGAAAATGCCTCCAGGCCAAGTAAAAAAGCACTATGGGATACATCCCAAGGATCAGAAAAAAGGCAAATGGTAGTATTTTCTTTATTATCAACACAACATGGAAGGCATTTCATGAAGTCTCAATATTCCAGGCAGCAGGCTTAGGCCTGCTGCCTTTATGAGATGTGGTATGGATATTTTTGCATCCAATTCTGGGAATTATTGATCTGACGCTACTTTTCCAGCTCGTTTTTTCATCTTAATTTGCAAGCTATAACCATCTAGAGATTTTTCAGTCTTATCTTAAAAAAAATGAAGCTATCGAGACAGGAAATTAATTGTTTGGAAGAGGAATTGAGACTCCTAGACCCCACTATATACCAAAGAGGAGAGCAACTTTTTCGGAATGATGATTGTGAATTAGTTAGTGTTAATACACATAATCGGGAGCTTAATTTTTTCGTCAAAGGAAACATCCAACCTCATTATGAGGTTAAGATCAACCTCGAAGAAGCCAGCCAATTTCAGCGAGGTTTTTTGGGAAAAGAAGTGGGCTCATGTGAATGTATCTATTTTGAGGACAATGGTGAGTGCAAGCATACTGCTGCGGCAATGTTATACCTTTCGGCTCAGAAGAAAGGGAATATCCGACTCCCCCAAACATCAAAAGTAAAATCCGAAAATCCACTGAGCCCAATGGAGATTGCCTTTGACCCTGATGCCCCAAATGTCCTCCTTTCAAATTTAGAATTTATCAAAAACTACAGGGGATGGCATTGTAAAGTAGAAGATGTGAAGATCTCCACCAATCGTCTCGTCTATCTATTGACCGATTATTCCCACCATTACGAACTTACAATCCAGATTCATAAAGATAACATCACCCTATCCTGCAATTATCAAAAGGATATCCTGATAAAAAACGCCTTGGTATGGTTTTATCAGCGAATGAAGCAATCCTCAAAAGAACTAAACTACGCGATTCCTGCAAAACGAGCCAAAATAATGGAATATGTACTGGCAGAACACGGTCTGGAAGAATTAACAGGAAGCTTTGAAGATTATTTTGAGATCAACCTGTCTGGGGACTTGCTCAATGTATATCCAAAAGGCCGACTAGAAGGCTTATTCAATACTTCACCACTGATTGAGTCGATGGACAAGGAGCTATTTTCGGCGCTGAACAGCATGAGCTCGGGCGAGCAGTTACTGAACCACACGTCCAGTGACACCGGGACGTACAATGCCGGAATCGCATTTTTCATCAACAATTACTCAAGTAAACTGTCCTGTATCAAGGCTATCAAAGGAAAGGGAACAAAACGTGCTCCGGAGGAACTAAAGACCAAGCTTGACTGGGTGTACGATCCAGAGGATGCATCATTGGCACCTACCACTGGGATCAAGGAGCTAATTCCGCAGTTGACCAGCATGAACAAGTTGTTGGCTAAAAGCAATGATGACAACACGTTAATCACACTTCATGAAAAATTCCTCGCTATCCTAAGTATAGGCAAGGAATTGCCTTTTCATCTCCTAGCGCCATCGGTCCATTATTACAACTACAAGCCCAGGCCTAAAGACCTACAAAAAATCACTGCAGTAACAGCAAACTTGCAGTTCAATCTTTCCCGTGAAGAATTTACCTACCTTTTACGTCCTTATATATTAGTAGAAAACGAACGGTTCTTTGTCGATGAACTGGATGAGCAGTGCGTTATTTATGATTTATTTTTACTCATTCATCAGAAAAGATTGGCCTACTTCCCAACCCCAAAGGAGCATAAGGCTTTACTGTATTTCCTGTCTACTCCTATCATTCGCTTTACCGAAAAAGACAGACCCGAAATGGAACGAGGCCTTATCCATCGACTGGCAAAAGATTTTAAAGTAAACTACGAAGCGGGAATAATCGAAATCGATGAACCTACAGAAAAACCACAAAGGCACCTCTATATTTCAGAAATGGGCAATTTTGTCCTTTTCAGACCAGCCGTCCGCTATAAGGAAGGACTGCTTTCCTATCCCTTGGAAAACGGCACACTCATAGATCATGAAAACAATAAGGTGTACTTACCGGATTTGGAAGAGGAAGAACAACTCGTCCAGGACATCCAAAAAATGCACCCGGCCTTTGCCCACAAAGGGCTTCAAGGCTTTTTTTATTTGAGTTTTGACCAGTTTATGGACAACTACTGGTTCCTTGATGCATTTGAGAAGCTGAAAGAATCCGGCGTCAGGGTTTTTGGGCTGGACCAGCTAAAGGGCTTTAAGTTTTCTCCCCACCCGGCCCAAGTAGACTTCAACCTGGACACTAAGCCTGACTGGTTTGAGGCCAACCTGGAAGTGGCCTTTGGAAATAACAAGGTAAAACTCAAAGATCTCAAAAAAGCCGTGGAATCCGGCCAAAACTACATCGAGCTCAGTGACGGATCCATCGGCATACTTCCCGAAAAGTGGATGGAGAAATTCGCAAAGCTCTTTCGCTCCTCCTTGCAAGACAAAAACACCCTAAAAGTGGCCAAAACCCACTTTTCACTGGTAGATGAACTTGCAGATCCTGAGCAGCACAAGGCATTACTTCAAGAAATCGCAGAAAAAAAAGCACGACTGGCTTCCTTTAAGGAAATCGAAAACACCCCCCCGCCCAAAAAGCTAAATGCCCAACTCAGGCATTATCAACAAGAGGGACTGAACTGGTTGAATTTCCTGAAGGATTACGGCTGGGGAGGTATTTTGGCAGATGATATGGGACTGGGCAAAACACTGCAGCTGATATCCCTGATATGTCAAATCAAAGAAGGCAAAAAATCCGCCCCCGTTCTGGTAGTGGCGCCCACCACGCTTTTGTTCAACTGGAAAAATGAACTTGACAAATTTGCCCCACACCTGGACTATTTTATCCATCATGGACAGCGCTACGATGATCCGGCGGAGTTTAAGAAACATGACGTAGTGCTCACCAGCTACGGCGTGGTGATCAACGACATTGAGTTACTTAAAAACATCAGGTTTCAGCTGATCGTGGCTGACGAGTCCCAAGCCATCAAAAACGTCTCCTCCAGACGTCACCGCGCCCTGACCCAACTTAAATCCCCCCTTAAAATCGCCCTGTCCGGCACGCCTATCGAAAACAATATCGCGGAGCTCTTTGCCCAGATGAACTTCGTAAACCCGGGATTCTTTACCACTTTTGCAGCCTTCAAGCGGGATTACGCCAACCCACTGAAAAAAGGTGATCAGAGCCATTTGGCTGTAGAACTCCGCAAAAAAGTCGCTCCTTTTATCCTAAGACGTACCAAGGAGGAAGTGCTCACTGAACTACCGGACAAAACTGAGGAATACCTATATTGCGAAATGGGAGCTGTCCAACGCAAGCTCTATGATGCCTATAGAAATGAATACCGTGATTTTCTCAGGGGAAAACTTGAAGAAGATGGTGAAGATAACACCAATTTTTACGTGCTGGAAGGGCTTACCAGGCTTCGCCAAATCTGTGATTCGACCGCATTGGTAAAAAATGGGGAACCCGTCCAAGAGTCTGCAAAAATCAACCTGCTGCTGGAACATATTCTGGAAAAAACCGGCAAGCATAAAATACTCATCTTCAGCCAATTTGTAAAAATGTTGGAACTGATCACTGATAAGCTACAGGAAGAAAATGTAAATTATACCTACCTCGATGGTAAAACCAGCTTAAAGGAACGCGAGAAAAGGGTGAAAATCTTCCAGGAAAACGAAGAAAACAGGGTATTCCTGATCAGCCTCAAAGCTGGTGGGACCGGGCTAAACCTTACCGCGGCAGATTATGTTTATATTGTGGATCCTTGGTGGAACCCCGCTACAGAAAACCAGGCTATTGACCGTTGCTACCGTATGGGGCAGAAAAAAAATGTTTTCGCCTACCGGATGGTCTGCAAAAACACCGTGGAAGAAAAAATCCTCCATCTACAAGAAGCAAAAATGAAACTATCCAAGGATATCATCGGCGAAGGAAGCAGCATATTGAGCACATTGACCAAAGACTCCTTGCTGGAATTATTCTCATAACCGTGCCCAAAGGTCACCAGGTTTTGGTCAATACTGAAATCATCATCCAATGTGGATTAACGCTATTCTTTGGGATTTATAAATTAGTAATTGCTCACTTTATCTCTCCATTCCTTTTACATGACCAGTTCAAGAACCCTTTACCAAACCATTTCGGACGGATTAAAAAAAGACTATCCAGATACAGAAGCGCAATCCATTGCTTTTTGGATATTGGAACATTTCCTGCAAGTCAAGAGGGGAGATATCATCCAAGACAAGAAGCTTGAGCATGTCCCACAGTCACTTTACACTGCCATAGATGAACTTCAGACGGGTAAACCCATCCAGTATATTCTCGAAGAAGCGCCTTTCTATGGCAGGGATTTCAAGGTAAATCCATCAGTGCTAATTCCCCGAAATGAAACCGAGGAGCTGGTCCATTTGATCCTGCAAGAAAATCCCAAAGGCGGGATTCGCATCATGGATATTGGAACTGGTAGCGGCTGTATCCCCATTACGCTTTACCTAGAAATGCCGCAGCCTGAAGTTTTTGCGATAGACATCAGCCAGAAAGCCTTACATATCGCCCGTACCAACGCCCTTAAACTGAACGCCAAGGTAACTTTTTCAGCCGTGGACATCCTAACTGATCCTATTCCTGCCCGAGAACTGGATATCCTGGTCAGTAACCCACCTTATGTGCGTGAACTGGAAAAAGCCTACATGCATAAAAATGTCCTGGAGCATGAACCTTCACTGGCCTTGTTTGTTTCAGACGCGGATCCCTTGATCTTTTATCGCACAATTGCCACCAAAGGCTTGGAAGCATTAAAGCAAGGTGGTAAACTATATTTTGAAATTAACGAGGCTTTTGCCTCGGAAATGGAGCAACTGATTAGTGATTTGGGCTATCAACAGGTCACAGTACATCAAGATCTACAAGGCAAGGCCAGGATATTGTCTGGGCTCAAAAGCTAGTTACATCATGAAAAATCCCCTGCCCAAGACCGCTAGGCCTTAAGCAGAGGTAAAATCAAAACAATCGCAAAATCAATTTCTTGCCGTCCTAATCTTAAAGTGATAGGTACCGGAACAGGTCTTGTTCAATGCCTCATCTTCAATGCCCTCCATTTTCATTTTATACCTGCCCTTAACGCTATAAAAATCAAAGGCTCCTTCTGAACTGTCCAGGGTAATCGATACGACCTCATTAAATGAATCGGATTCACTAGATCCTATTTCAGATTTTAATCTTGTTTCACTGCCTTGGCTCATGGGTAAAATCAGCGCCATGGAAAAATATTCCTCTATTCCAATGGGATATTTCCCCAAATTTGCAGCCTTTGCCATTTCGCTACTGCTAGCCGGTACTACAAAATAAAACTTCGAACCGGTGGACTGGGAAGTAGCCATCAATAGCTCACTGCTGGTAGCATCCAGGTCCAGATGTGTACAGTCTATTTGCCTTTCCCAATCTTCTGTTTTAAAGGCAAAGTGAAGGTTGCTCGGAATTTCAGCTTCCGTTTGATTTTCGGGATCAGTGGGATCCGATCCATCTTCATCCCTGACCATACTACAACTGGCTACCTGCAGCACGATGGTAAGGAGGAGTAGTTTCTTTAATGTTTTCATTTTAAAAAAGTTTATACACACTAATAGATCATTTACTCCAAATTTAGGCTATATGGATATTATAAAAAATACACTTAAACATGTAAATTTCCCTAACCAGTGAAGGGCAAAATAGGTTATAAAATTAGTACCAGTAACATAACTGATGCTTTACCCGGTCGATAAGTCAATTTCCACATTTCAGGCAAACACAGTATTCATCACCAATGCCAGGGCCTGAACAATGGCCATTATTCTTTTTGAAGGAGCATTCGCAGGGTCATTTTCAGAAATGACTGCGTCCTGATCTTGAGATCCTCCAGATCAATCTCCCTGCCTGACTCTGCCTTGACTACATGCCTCATAAATGACTCATGAAAAAGCAAATGCTTCGTGGTTCCCGGTAGCAAGGAATAGAGCATCAATAAATCGACACCCTCTTTAAATTCTCCGTCCACTTGGCCCTTTTCGATAAACTCCTTCACCATTTTATAATGTCCATAACGTTGCTTGTCAATAAACTCCCTCAAGCTTCCTTTGCTGTGCAAGCCACTCTCTCGTAGGATAATTCTGTGCAGGTATTGATTCTCTAAAAACCTGTCCACATATTCATCTACCAGCCAATCCAGTTTTTGCCAACGGGTAAAGGAATCCTTTTGAAGTAAGTTTTCTACCATAACCCTCAGATAGTCCCCCTTATAGTGAAATATTGCTTCCAGCAATTTTTCTTTGCTCTCAAAGTAATAAGAAATCATAGCGATGTTCACATCTGCCTTTTTGGATATTTCCCTAACAGAAGTAGCCGAAAAGCCATTTTTAGCAAAGAGCTTTTCGGCTACTTCCATGATTTTTACCTTTTTTTCATTGGGCTCCATGATGCAAAGTTCATTTGATAAAATTGTTAAACAAACGTTTAATGTTTTAGTAATTTTAACAATTAACAAGTGAAAACCAAAAGAATCATCTATCTAAAAAAACCAGTCACATGCCATTGAGTCAATAAAGTTAAAAATGAAAACTTTTCCCTAGGTCAAACGGACAATTTAGTCGAATTCAAATACCCTCTCTCATGAAATTAAAAGGACTATGATACTAAAAAATTATTTTGCAACCACATGCTTCACCAAAAAGACGTAATCTTGATAATCCCCGTTGGCGGCTTCTTCAAAGCATACCAAATATTGATTATCCACCAATTTCCCTTCATGATCCTTTACGGCATATACTCTGCATGCATGTACGGCATGATCCGGATGAAGCGATTGATTCCAGCTATCCTCAGAATAGGCCACATGGCTCGGACTGGTGGTATAGAAACCAAAAGACAGCGTACCCGGATCAAATGAAGTTTGTCCTTTTTCGAGGGATGGGAATAGGGTTTGGTGCTCCGGATAGCTGCCACTATTTGCCAACACCCCTACCTCTTCCAAAACAGGAGCTTCATTGCCCATCTCATAATACCCAAACGGAAGCATAAAAGGTGGACTGTATCGTGCTACCGGTATCATCTCTACCATCTCTGCACCTTCTGCTTTTCTAAAATACTTTACAAGCAATTCATCACCTTGCAGTTCAGATTTGGTATGATTGGCAAGGTCAGTCCATCCTAAGTCGACGTTCCAGCCAAGAGCCTGAACTACCAAAGCCAAAGGCGGTTCATTTTCTCCTTCCAGGGCTTTTGTACTCAAGCCGCGAACCGACATGCTTGTCAATAATTCATCTCCCGACGTTACTTCCATGACCGCTTCTGCAAGACCAATAAATTCCATGCTTGGCGTAAACTGGACGTCCACCATCAAAGCACCCTTTGAGGTTTCCATTTTTTTGATGGAAAAAAAATCCGCATGATCACCTAAAAAGGTCACCTCCACCTCATCTGAAACCTCATCATCCAATGGGACATTGACCGATTTCAACTTACTGTATTCACCTCTAATCGAAGAAAGTACGATCGTCGGGTCATCGCTTACTTTCACCACCACGATCCCTAAAATACTCAGGAATATCATCAATGTAGCCGAAAGGATTTTCATG
Organism: Echinicola soli; assembly: GCF_006575665.1. Lineage (NCBI taxonomy): Bacteria > Pseudomonadati > Bacteroidota > Cytophagia > Cytophagales > Cyclobacteriaceae > Echinicola > Echinicola soli. The sequence goes on along the minus strand of NZ_CP041253.1, from coordinate 1,646,287 downwards.
AGTAACTGGATCATTGGACGTAAAGACTATTTATTATTTGGTATAAAAATAGCCATGGATAAAAAGCAGGAGGCATACTCATTTATTTTATCCATGGCCAAATAGGAAACTCCGCTTACAAATTCTGCTTTTTCAGTTCTTTCACCGCATGGTCACAGGCCCTTGCAGTAAATGCCATATAGGTCAGTGACGGGTTTTGACAGGCTGAAGATGACATAAATGCGCCATCAGTGATAAATACATTGGGCACTTCATGCATTTGATTGTAGGCATTGAGGACAGACGTTTTTGGATCTTTCCCCATTCTGGCCGTACCCATCTCGTGGATGCAGTGTCCAGGAGGGGGTGCGCTATCGTAAGAACTGATGTTTTTAGCACCAGCGGCTTCCAGAATCTCGATGGCACTTTGGCGCATGTCCTTACGCATGGCCTGCTCGTTATCCTTAAATTCACAATCAATGTCTAATGTTGGAAGTCCATAGGCATCCAACTTCTCATGATTGAGACTTACTTTATTGTCATAATAAGGCAAATGCTCACCCCAAGATCCAATCCCAAAATTCCAGTCATCGCTAGGCTGTGTCTTGGAAAGCTTAAAGTCAGCTCCAACTCCTGCTGGGCCACCTTGACCGCGCCCACGCCCGGCACCTCCTTGATAGCCAAAACCGCGAACATAATCATCCCGCTTGGTGGCTTCACTGATGTTTCTAAAGCGCGGCACGTAGATGCCATTTGGTCTTCGTCCATAATAGTATTTGTCCCCAAATCCTTCGATGGTCCCGGAAGCGCCTACTCCATAGTGATGGTCCATTAAATTATGTCCCACCTGCTCGCTGCCATTGCCCAGACCATTGGGGAAGGCATCTGAAACAGAATTGAGCAGGATCCACGCAGTCCCTAAGGTAGAGGCATTTAGAAAGACGATTTTAGCATAATATTCGGTGTACTCCTTGGTTTCTGCATCCATAATACGGACACCATTGGCCTTGCCGGTCTCTTTATCATATAGCACTTCTGTCACGATGGAAAAAGGCCTGAGCGTCATATTTCCCGTTTGCATGGCAGCCGGAAGCGTGGCGGAATTACTACTGAAGTAGCCCCCAAAAGGACAGCCCCTTGCACAGAGATTTCTATATTGACATGGGCCTCGACCATTGATAGCTTCTGTGGCATGTGCGGCCCTACCAATGGTGATGATCCTGTCATCAAACTTTTCTTTTACACGTGCTGCCACGTGCTTTTCCACACAGTTCATTTCCATGGCAGGTAAGAAGTGGCTGTCTGGCAATTGAGGCAACCCTTCTGCTTGTCCGGAGATCCCGGCAAATTTCTCCACATAGGTGTACCAAGGGGCCAGGTCCTTGTACCTCACCGGCCAGTCGACCCCATAGCCATCCTTTGCATTGGCTTCGAAGTCGATGTCACTCAACCGATAACACTGTCTTCCCCACATCAGGGATCGGCCACCTACATGGTAGCCTCTGAGCCAGTTAAATGGCTTCACCTCATTGTACGGATTTTCGAGATCATTGACCCAAAACTGCTGGGTGTCTTCTCCAAATGCATAACACTTACTTTGGATCGGGTGCTGTTCTTTGCTTTCGTTGGTGGCCCAACCACGGTGATCGAGTTCCCAAGGATTCAGGTTGGCGGTGGGATAACCTTTGATGTGTTCCACATTCTTCCCCCGCTCCAAAACCAGCGTTTTCAGGCCTTTTTCGCACAATTCCTTGGCAGCCCAGCCGCCACTGATTCCTGACCCTACGACAATAGCATCATAGGTATTTTCTTTATCTGCTTTGATATTAAGATTCATATTGATTGTTTTTTTTTGGTTACGCCCAGGCTTTGTCGCCAGGCTTCAAATCGACACAGCCGTCATAGCGTCCAGGTACCAGTTCATAGCGAAGGGCTTGCGTGGCGCCGGCCTCAGAACTGAAGTAGCCAAAGAGAGTCAACTCCTTCATGATCTTATAGCCCCTCATAAGACCTTCATCCAGCTCATTGCTTTTGCCATATACTTGGCTGTCCAAGTCACTTACTGCCGCCACTTGCTTATCTGCTGATAATGAAGAGAAATCCTTTTCGCCTTCAAAATAATTCAATGCTGTGGAGACCTTCTCCCGGTCTTCCTGGGAATAACAATCCTCCAGCATCTTCACCATAAAAGCTCCAATTCCCACGGATTTGGCTCCAGGGGAATCGGGTGTTTCCGGGATAATGATATCCCCAATCTCTGCCATTATCTTAGTGTCTTCATCACTGAAAACTCCCGCTATGGCATTTTTTGAACGGGTACAGCCCTGCTGAAATACAGCAAAAGTGGACACCGAAAGTGCACTGCCAAACATCAGGGCAGTCCGTTTCATTGCTTCGCGTCTATTCATATTCTATAGGGTATTACTTGATTCGAACCCATTAAATTATTGATTCCATCAGTGATAAAAAATTATTTTCCATGAAAAGACCTTATAAAAGGTTTTTATGGTTGTATTGCACATAAGAATGGGGAATTAGCCTTCATATTTGGATTACATTCCACGAAGGAAGGAAGAAGTGAAAAAATGCTGCCCTCCTGATTCGCAAAGGGCAGCACTTCGCTTTGTTTAAGCTTAGACCTAACAGCTTAGAAATGGAAAAAATACAACAGGTACTAAACACCTTGGCATTTGTATTCATGGCACGCTAGCCCTAGCCCTTCTCTTCCTCTTTTCCGATGCTCAATTGGTACCAATCAATATTCCTCGTGAAATACATGGTCATGGCCAGCATCACGGTAAGCCCCACACTTCCCATCAGCAGGGCATAATCTGTCAACTGCAGGGTCACATACAAAAAGCTATACGCCCCCACCAATACGGCCAACAGCAGCAGCGAAAGCTTCTTCTTCCGGAACACCGTCAACGAATAAAGCACAATCATGGCCACCACACCAAACGCTGCAATGGCGTAGGCGGTATTAAAATCAGTGTGCTCTGAAATCGATACCAACAAGACATAAAACAAACAAAGCCCAAGACCGACCAGCGCATACTGGAAAGGGTGAATCTTGCGTTTATTCAGGACCTCAACTAAGAAAAAAATTAAAAACGTCATCAAAATAGTCATCACAGCATACTTTGCAGAGCGTATGGATTTTTGGTAATCATCCACTGGAAAAATCAAATCCACCCCAAAGGCCGCTGCCTGAAGATTACTTCCCTGCATCTCGTCTACCCAACTTTGCGGAAAGTTTCTGTTTAGCTGAAGTACCTTCCATCTGGCCTCAAAACCTTGACCGGTAACTTTTCGTTGATCCGGCAAAAAATTGCCGTAAAAGCTCGGAGAAGGCCAGGGAGAATTGACATTTACCTCCGTAGTTCCTCCCACAGGCACAAAAGATATGCTTCTGCTGCCCTGCAAATTAAGGGAAAAGTGAAACGGAACCTTAGTGCCCATGCTGCTTTCCAGATTGGGCAAATCCACCGTAATTCCCTGTGTGATAATGGAAGGGACTTTTGAGCCAGGCTTTACCTGACAGTCCACTCCACCCCAATCCACGGCAAGTTCTTCTTTGATCCCTCTTAAATCCGAAATACCAATGGTCAAAAATGCCTTACCGTATTGAATTTGCTTCAGATTGGTGCGGTCTACTTTTTCCATCAGGTCAAAACTCCCCGACACTGCCAGTTGTGACTTATACACGATCACCTCATAGATCCCCCGTTTTAGTTTTTCCGGCACCACCTCTCCGTCTACCTGAAGGTTGTTAGGCAAGAGATATAGGTACTTTACGACCTCCTTGAGTTCTTCCTTTTCCTTGTATTCATATACCAAAGGAATCGTCAGCACTGGGCCATTTAGCTGTTGATTATTTGCCCACTTCATACTTACCTCTTCAGTCGCAGCTTGGCTTAAGGCTTCCCGCTCTGCTATCAAATCCATTATCATAGATGATGGGATCAATAATAATAAAACCAAAATGGTGATGACCAATAATTTCAAGGTAACCGAATGACTGACCCAGTTGCCAATTTTCTCAAATACTGTGTTTTCGTTTTTCATGATAAATTAGATTTAAAAGTACTTTGAATTACAAAGTACATAGGTAAATTTTTTTATTTTAATAATTGTTCGATGGCTCTAATGTGCTTCTCGAAGGCCTCAATCCCTTCTTCCGTGGCCGAATATTTGGTGTTAGGCTTACGGTCCAAAAACTCTTTGGTGTAGCGGATATAACGGTACTTCTCCAGGGTTTTAAGGTGACTGGCCAGGTTACCGTCCGTCACCCCCAGCAAATCCTTTAATGCCGTAAAGTCCAAATGGTCATTGACCACCAGGGCAGACATTATTCCTAACCTGATTTTATTTTCAAAGGCTTTATTAAGATCCTTTAACAGCTCTTTCACGACTTGTATTTTAATTGCATGACCAATCCATAAACAATATGAAGCACCCCAAAACCTACCGCCCAAAACCAAATTCCATATCCCGTAAAGCAGGCAGCAAGCAAACCTAAAGCTATTTCTGCTAATCCCAAACCACGGATTTCACCCAAGGTGTACTTACTGGCATTGACCAAAGCCAATCCATAAAACACCAGGGTCAGCGGAGCAATCCACGCCAATTGTCCGTGCAGCAAAAGGATCACACAGAAAATCCCACCTGACAAAATCGGAATGGCCAGATTGATCAACAGTCTTTTAGTCTGATGATCCCAGAGCTTTTGTTTTTTCTTCTTCGCCGTATTTCTGGTAAACAATACCCCTGCGGCCACAGAACACACCAGTGTCAAGCCACCTACCCACATTAACTGATACAGTAAGGGCATTTTATCCGTGGCGACATCATTGATAGCCCCTTCATCCAGCTGAGAATAGACCATTGTATTGGCTATATATGCTCCAATAAGCGCAATAATCCCCGCAGCTATGCCCGACATGCCGCTTAGGGAAATAAACTTAGAAGACCTGTTCATGATCTCGCGAATTTCCCGCAAGTCATCGATGTATTTTTGCTGATCCATAGAAAGTACTTTGAATTACAAAGTAAATATAGAATTGCTTCTTGTAAAAACAAATAGAGGGGTTGTTAAAAATTATAAAATGAGGGATTTGGGACAGGGAAATGGCCTAAACCCAAAACTAATACCGTTTAGTTAGTAAGTATTTGGGATGGCTGTTTACTATTTCTCTTGCTAAATTCCAGCGTGGTTTTCATCCCCTTACCTTTGCCCCTTTTTTGCTACAGGTCAAAAAAGAACCAAACCTGTCCGCCTATGGAGGAAACCCCGCCGCGGTGCATCTATTGTGCTAAAATTTAAAATTAAAACCATGATTCCCTCAATGACCGCCTTTCGAACTGGAAAATCCCCTTATCTAAACAGCATTAAACCCGAAATAGGCATTAGCCTCTACACCACAGCCTGTCCCGAACTATTTCGGGAGCGCACAAGTGTTGCGACCTGAAATTGCTTCAAAATCATTCGTGCCGCTGGCACTTTTTTGAGCAAACGTAAAAACAGGAGGCAACTACAAGTCAACTGGCCAAGACCCAAGAGCACTGAAAGCACACATAAACCGATAAGGAGAATTCACTCTTACTGGTCCTATGTGGTGAATGCCAAACCGCTCTCCGGAAATATTGTTTGCCCCGTAATAATCTTGGTTTCCTTTCCAAAGAAATGACCAACGCAGGTGCTGTTGTGTAAAAACTCAAGGCTCGTGATTCCGCAGCACAGCTATCGGAACAACAGGTCTTTTCCTGGGTTTTCTTCAGTAGTTATTATGAAAAAACATCCATGTCCAGGTAATGCTACTGTTGACGGACCACTGCCTACCGATCACTGCCACTCTTTATCTCCAACACCTTCTCCACTGGCAATCTCTCGATCTCACGGCCTTGATAGCCCTTCATGGTTTCTGCAGCAAAAAGGGAATTGATGATGGCTTCTTCAGTGGCTTCGATGGTGGCGAGAAAAAGTCCGCTCATATAATCGTTGTTGATCACTTCCATTGACAGCCGCTCTTCACCATTGGAATCATAGGGAATCCTCAAGCTTTCAGCGGTAGAAAAAGCCACTACGTAATCTCCAGAGCCATTGGAGGCAATTCCACCGGTTTTGGCCAACCCCATAATGGCCCTTTTCGCCATTCGTTTTAGGTTGCGGGCATGGACAGGTGCATTGGTGGCCACGACGATCATACAAGAGCCATCAGCCGATTCCAGTTGGTTTTTAAATGCATATTGGCCAAGCTCCTTTCCCACGGGAAGCCCATCGACTTGCAGGACTCCTCCAAAATTGGTCTGAACCAGAACGCCTACAGTGTACCCTCCCATCTCAGTAGGCAGCTTTCTGGACGCAGTACCAATTCCGCCTTTGAAGCCGAAGCAGATGGTGCCTGTTCCGGCGCCGACATTCCCTTCCTTCACTTCCCCTGACCGGGCAGATTGGATGGCTGTGACGACATCGGCTGGTTTTACATGACGACCACGAATGTCATTGAGATAACCGTCGTTGGTCTCTCCCACTACAGCATTGACGGACCGGACATTAGCATTTTCTGGGTTGGAAAATGTATAGTCGATCACGCCTTCGATCCCTGCGGCCACGCTCAGGGTATTGGTCAGCACGATTGGCGTTTCGATATTCCCCAATTCTTCCACCTGCGTAGTGCCCGCCAACTTGCCAAAGCCATTGCCCACATACACTGCTCCGGGTACTTTTTCCTGAAAAACATTGCCCCCATGGGGCAAAATAGCGGTTACTCCGGTACGAACACTATCACCGTTGACCAGTGTCTGATGCCCCACTTTCACACCCGTTACATCGGTGATGGCATTCCATTTTCCTGGTACTAATACACCAAAGGTAAAACCATAATCTCTGGCCCTTTCTTGGCCATAGCTGCTAAAAGCTATTAATAAACCACATACCAGCGCATACATGGATTTAGAAGAACAGATCATCATTAAGTGGTGTTAATGGTTAGTAAAAGTGATTTTGGCGTATAGGCCTATTTTGAAAGAATGCCCTTGAGGTCTGCTGGAGAATAGTTGACCGACTTCAAGGTTTTGCGATCTTCCTTTCTGAATACCAGATAAAGGTCTCCCTCTTGTTCATAATAACATTCGACACCTTGATTTTGGTAATGGGAAAGGGTGGCCTCAACTTCTTCGACAGACTTACAGGCCTTGCTCATATTGGAGCGCTGCACTTCATCAAATAACTCCTTGAACTTATCCGCCAGCCCAAACTCCAGCACAGCACCTGCCAATACATACTGTATGTCACATAAGGCATCCGCTACCTCTACAAGGTCATCATTTTTGATGGCTTCTTCCAATTCCTTCAGCTCTTCGGCAATCAGGGAAACCCTGAGTTTGGACCGCTTCTCATCTGGAATAGTAGGCACTTCTAGAATTGGATGTTTAAAGGTTTCGTGAAATGCCGCTACGGCACTGAGCGTCTTGGGATCTTTCATAAAGTCAACAGTTAGTATAATTGAGGAAACAAAAAAAGGCAAATAATGCACAAATACAAAGAGACCGGCAAAATTACCGGTCTCTGGTCTGGTGTGTTAAAAAACCGATTATCCAATTATTGATTTTTAAGTACTATCGCACTTTCTATATTGCTCTCAATCTTGCTGTAAAGGGCGGCATTGCCGTCCACATTATCCGGGCCGATCTCCACGACGCCATCGGCATTGGCATCCAAGGCAGCATCCATTTCCACACCGGCAAACATTGCTTCCAGATCAAATACCACTGTCATGTCAGTATTGCCATTCACTTCATACCCCTGAGACGATTCGGCCACAGCCCTCAGCTGCTTCTCAGCCGCAAACCACACTTGAGTGGATTTCCCTTCCACTTCACCTTGGATGAGCATGGATTTGTCCTTCATTTCACTTTCGGCACTGGCTTCGGAGTGCTGGTAAAGTTTGAAAATCACCTCTGTGTAACTTCCGTTTGGCGTCTCTCCTTCACCGATGACCGATACCTGGGATTCGCCATCAGCCACAAGGGTGAGGCTTTTCTCCTGCGAGACCTGGCTCCCCAGTTCGGCACTGATATTAGTCTCCAGAATGCCGTTGCCAATGCTGATCCCGGCATCGATCCCCGCCTGAGACACATACTTCATCTCCATATCCCGGGTTCCCACCTGAAATGAAGTAATGCTCATTCCGCTTACATCCACTCGGTTGTTTTCTGAAGTGGATTCCGAATTGCCCTCAGCTGTAGATTTCAAGGTTACCTGACTGTACCCCTCTTTGGGTGTTTCTTCATCATCAGAGCAGGCCATCATTACAAGCCCAAGACTTAAGGGCATTATCCATTTGGCGCAGTTTTTCATTGTACTTTTCATGATTATCATAATAGTTGGTTTTGCAATGTCCCGTATTGCGCAAATAAAATGCCAAAAACAACCCGTTAAAAACCATTTTTTTTATACGAAAACAGTTGAATTAAAAAATTATATTTCATCAACGATTTGCCACAATCTATATAAACGACCATTTTTATATCTTAAAAAAAAATATCTCCCAGTGGCTAATATGGGGAGAGTTGGTGCTTTTAAACCCGGAGACATTGAAACTGCTCAGCCTCCGCAGTGGTCACCACTATTAAACCTGTCTGGCGGCTATATGGATTTCCTTTTCCGCTCTCCATTCTTTCAGTTTTTTTGTACCACGTACTCTATCCCTGGACATCTGGCCCCGCATTACGGATTAAGCTAAAAAGTTGGGGAGATTAGGGTTGGTTTCGATAGCACGCAGATGGTGCAGATTAATAAGGTTTGCGCTGATTTTTTATAATAAACTCGATTTAAAATACCGTCACTGCCAGCTTGTCTGGTGCTAAACAGGGCGTAGGGTGGGATTTGGGGAAGGAGCCGTGGCAATCCCATATTAAGAAAACGAGATTGCTTCACTCCGTTGCTCTGCGTTCGCAATGAAGGATTTATACTGATTTTATAATCAGGTCAATAGGGTACACATTCCTATTGCTACATTAAAGAGAAACATGCTTATCAAAACCACCTGGAAATCTCTCATCCCCCAAAAATATTGCTTGATCCCACCTTACCAAGCAGTTCACCATTCACCCAAAAAAAAACCGAACAGGACACTTCCTATTCGGCTTCTATTATCAACATGAATTGAGTTTACATTACACAACAGCATTGTAACGCTCTTGCACAGCAGACCAATTAACCACATTCCACCAATTCGAAACATATTTGCCACGCTCGTTTTGGTAATGAAGGTAATAGGCGTGCTCCCACACATCGATCCCCATCAATGGGATCCCCTGGAGTTCTGAAACATCCATCAGTGGATTATCTTGATTTGGGGTAGAACCCACTTTCAGTTTCTTATTGGCATCGACTACCAGCCAAGCCCAACCTGATCCAAAACGCCCTTTGGCGGCACCTTCGAATTGCTCCACAAAGGCATCGAAGCTACCGAACGCCTCATCGATAGCTGCTGCAAGATCCCCTGCTGGCTTTCCGCCACCTTCAGGAGACATGATGCTCCAGAATAGTTCGTGGTTATAGTGTCCTCCACCATTATTTCGCATGGCAGTGGTGTAATTGGACACTTTCATAAGCGTCTCTTCCAGTGGCTTGCTCATGTCCACACCTTCTGCTTCACAGGCCGCCTTCAGCTTTCGGGCATAGCCTGCGGCATGTTTGGTATAGTGGATTTCCATGGTAGTGGCATCTATATTCGGCTCTAGGGCGGCATAGTCGTAGGCCAAGCCAGCTTGGGAAAAACCTGTGCTCAACTGAACAGCTTCCTCTTCCTCCTTGGACGCCCCACAGGCCGTCAAGAAAGCCGACCCGATAGCGCTACTGCCGATTCCTACTGCCAATGTGGCCTTGGTGCTCTGTGTTATAAAAGTCCTTCTGGAAGGATTAAATGAAACTTTCTTCATTACTGATAAAATTTTGTTTCGAAAATATTTTGTAATTCAGTACTTTTATTTCTATTTATTTTCTATTGCTATTTCAGCAAGTTAACTATTTACATGATAAAATAAAACCAATAATCAGACCATTTGTCTGAATTAATGACAAGTTGGTTATGTTTGTAGGATAAACGGGAAATGGATTGGTTTTTGAGCCATCCATTTTACTCCTACTTTGTCATGTTACGGTTATATTAGGAGATTCCTTCCCGATGTATCGGGGACAAAACACGTTGTCATCCCGAGGAACAGCCTGTCCCGAGCTATCGGGAAGGGATCTCTTTAAGGCACTTTCTTAATTTGACAAAGCAGGATTACTTTATTCAATTTATAAGGAGGATATGGAAATATCATTTTACAAGTATCAAGGTACAGGGAATGACTTCGTGATGATCGATGACAGGGCGGAGTATTTTGATGAGCAAAACCTGGAACTCGTCAGCCAACTTTGTGACCGTAAATTCGGGATTGGTGCCGACGGACTTATCCTTATCCGGAACAAGGAAGGTTATGATTTTGAAATGATTTATTTTAATGCCGATGGCTCTCAGAGCATGTGCGGAAATGGAGCCCGCTGTGCCGTTGCTTTCTCCAGCTTCCTTGGAATCGTCAGGGAGCAAGCTCATTTTATGGCCATCGACGGCCCACATGATGCTCGCATTGCTGATGGGGAAGTGGAGCTGGGCATGGGAAATGTAGCTTCCATAGAAAATACCGGTAACGATTTCTTCGTCAATACAGGCTCTCCCCATCACGTCCGTTTTGTGGAAGATGTAGAAAATTACCCCGTAGTGGATACGGGAGCATCCATCCGATACAGCGATGACTATAGGCCAAACGGCACCAATGTCAACTTCATTTCGATCCTGGGGGATGACCATATCTATGTGCGCACCTATGAGCGAGGAGTAGAAGACGAAACACTCTCATGCGGCACAGGCGTAACCGCATGCGCCCTTGTCTTTGGCTCTCAGCAAAACATCAATCAAGTTAACATCAAAGCGCTGGGGGGAAACCTTGCCGTTAAATTTACAGCAGCGGAAAACGGAAGTTTTAAAAATATCATTTTGATAGGACCTGCTGAACAGGTTTTTAAAGGCACTGTGGTCATCTAACTTCCAGGTTTTTGCAATACATTTCACAACAAGCACCAATCGAACGGTTAAAAACTACCGATTGTTATAAAAAGAAAGTAATTTTAAGCCCAATTACAATATAATAACTACTATGTTAGACTTTATCGCAAAAGGGCTGACCAAGGTCTTCGGGACCAAGTCAGACCGAGATATAAAAGAATTATACCCCTACGTAGGAACGATCAATGCAGCCTTCGATAAGCTTTCGTCGATCACGGATGAAGAACTACGAAACAAAACCATAGAAATCAAGGGAATAGTCGATTCGGAATTAAAGACCTTTGATGATAAAATAGCCTCCCTGAAGGAGGAAATTGATGCTTTAGCGCCGGATAAGGTGCATGAAAAAGACGCCATTTTTAATCAGATCGACAAAGTCGAAAAGGACCGTAATGAAGCCTTGGAAGTGGTACTTGAAAAAGTATTGCCAGAGGCTTTTGCAGTAATGAAAGAAACTGCCAGGAGGTTTAAAGAAAACGGTAAACTGGTCGTAAAGGCCAATGATTATGACCGTGAGCTTTCTGCCAGAAAAGATAATGTGGAAATCAACGGAGACGAAGCCATCTGGCATAACCAATGGCTAGCTGCTGGCACTGAGATCATCTGGGACATGCTCCATTATGATGTGCAGCTGATCGGTGGTATCGCCCTTCACAAGGGTAAAATCTCCGAGATGGCCACTGGTGAAGGTAAAACGCTTGTATCTACGCTTCCTGCTTACCTGAATGCCCTGGCCGGACGTGGGGTGCATATCGTAACGGTAAACGACTACCTTGCCAAAAGGGACAGTGAGTGGAACGCACCATTATTTGAGTTTCACGGCTTGACGGTAGACTGTATTGATAAGTACAAGCCTAATTCCACAGGAAGAAGAAAAGCCTATAACTCGGATATCGTTTACGGCACCAACAATGAATTTGGCTTTGATTACCTGCGTGACAATATGGCCCGCAATGCGGACGACCTGGTACAGGGCAAACATCACTTTGCCATGATCGATGAGGTCGATTCCGTGCTGATCGATGATGCCAGAACGCCACTGATTATCTCTGGCCCCGTACCGAGAGGTGATGAGCATGAATTTTATGAGATGAAGCCACGGGTTTCCACTCTGGTGGATGAGCAGCGAAAACTGATACAAGGCTACCTCTCTACTGCAAAAAAACTGATCGGCGAAGGTAATCAAAAAGAAGGAGGCCTGGCCCTTTTCAGAGCTTTCCGCGGTATGCCAAAGTACAAACCGTTGATCAAATACCTCTCTGAGCCTGGCATCAGGGTAATCCTGCAAAAAACCGAGAACTATTACCTCCAGGACAACAAACGCATGATGCCGGAAGCGGACGAACCGCTGTTGTTTACAATTGACGAAAAGTCCAACACCGTGGACCTTACCGACAATGGTATCGAGGTAATCACCAAGAAAAACGAAGACACCAGTTTCTTTATCCTTCCGGACATCGGTACAGAAATCGCCGAAATGGAAAAAGATGAATCCATAGATGATAAAGAAAAGTTAATTCGCAAAGAAGAGATCATCAAGGATTACGGTGTCAAAGCCCAGCGTATCCACACGGTCAATCAACTGCTGAAGGCTTACTGTATGTTCGAAAAAGACACCGAGTATATCTTGGTGGACGGCAAAGTGAAAATTGTCGATGAGCAGACAGGCCGTGTGATGGAAGGCAGAAGATACTCCGATGGCCTTCACCAAGCGATAGAAGCCAAGGAAAACGTAAAAGTAGAAGACGCCACCCAAACCTACGCGACCATCACGCTGCAGAATTACTTCAGGATGTACCACAAACTATCCGGTATGACCGGTACTGCTGAAACGGAAGCTGGAGAATTTTGGGAAATATACAAGTTGGATGTGGTGGTGATTCCTACCAACAAGCCTATCCAACGAGATGATCGAGATGATAAAGTCTATAAAACCGTCAGGGAGAAGTTTAACGCGGTGGTGGATGAAATCAATGAGCTGACCGATGCCGGAAGACCGGTACTGGTGGGTACTACCTCGGTAGAAATATCCGAGGTACTCAGCAGGATGTTGACCCTCAAAAAAATCAAACACCAAGTCCTGAATGCAAAGCAGCACGCCAAAGAGGCCGAAGTGGTAGCCGAAGCCGGTAAACCGGGCACGGTGACCATTGCTACTAACATGGCCGGTCGTGGTACGGATATCAAGCTGACACCAGAATCCAAAAAAGCCGGCGGTCTGGCCATCATCGGTACGGAACGCCACGAATCCAGACGGGTGGACAGACAGCTCCGTGGACGTGCCGGTCGTCAGGGAGACGTAGGTTCCTCCCAATTTTTCGTATCCCTGGAGGATAGCTTGATGCGCCTGTTCGGTTCTGAGCGCATCGCCAAACTCATGGACCGTATGGGGCTGGAAGAAGGTGAAGTGATCCAACACTCCATGATTTCCAAATCCATCGAAAGGGCCCAGCGAAAGGTAGAAGAAAATAACTTTGGTGTACGTAAGCGCCTGCTGGAATATGATGATGTCATGAACTCCCAGCGTGAGGTGGTTTACAAGCGAAGAAAGAACGCCTTGATGGGCGAAAGACTGGAGCTGGACATCCTTAACGTCATGTACGATGTATGTGAGGGTATCGTGGAAGTGGCCAAATCCACCGAAGACATGGAAAGCCTCCGCATGAACATTTACAGCTCGCTGGGCATTGATTACAAATTCAGTGAAGACGATGTCAAGTCCAAGCCAGCAGCTGCATTGAGCCAAGAGCTCTTCGATGCTTCCTACAAAAATTATGTCTCCAAAAACCAGCGGGTCACCGACCGTGCCTTGCCTGTACTGAAGGATGTCCATGAAAACAGGGGCGCCACTGTCAAGGAAATCATGGTACCCATCACAGATGGCATCAAACAAATCGGTGTGGTATGTAGCCTGCAAAACACCATCGAAAATGAAGGAAGGGACCTGATCCGTGCAATTGAGAAAAATGTCACCCTGGCCATCATCGATCAAAACTGGAAAGAACACCTCCGCGATATGGACGACTTGAAACAGTCCGTACAAAACGCGGTGTATGAGCAAAAAGATCCGTTGTTGATCTATAAATTTGAGGCTTTTGAAATGTTCAAACGCTTTGTGGGCAAACTAAACGAGGATGTCATCTCATTCCTGGCCAAGGCAGAACTCCCTAAGCAAAACCCGGATCAGGTAAGGGCCGCACAAGCGCAACAGGCTGAACCAAATATCCAAGCATCCAAGGAAGAGGCCAACAGCACCTTGAACCCTCATGCCAACAGGGCTGCACAAGCCGCTGCTGCCGCCAACAGAGGCGCCCAAAAGCAAGTAGTTGCTCCACGGAAGTCAGAAAAAGCCTATGGTCGAAATGACCGTGTTTCGGTACAATACTCCAATGGAAACGTTAAAAAGGACGTAAAATATAAAAGTGTTGAGCAGGATATCAGTTCTGGCAAGTGTGTTGTTATAGAAGATTAAAAAACCACTATGAAAAAGAATATAGCCTATCTTTCCATCTTCGTAGTCACCCTATTGGCAGGGTGTGCAGGCGGCAGCAAAATGAGTAAATCAGCAGCTAGCTATAATAACTACGAAGAAAACCTGTCCTCTTACCGAGCCACCTATCCAGACCTTCCCAAGGAGGAAAGCCTGGCACCCGACCAAAGCAATGGCCCCGTAAGTGCGGAAGCAGGAGATCCCGTGGACAGTGACCTCCAAGCTTCGCTGACTCGTTTTGCCCGAAGCAATGCCAATAGAGGTGTTTATAACGGCTTTACGATTTTGGTCTATAGTGGAGTGGACAGGGAGAAGGCTTTTTCTACCAGAAACAAGCTCTATAATACGCTGCCTTCACAGGTAAAAGCAGAAATGGAATACGAACAGCCCCGGTACTTGGTAAAGGTCGGCAGATATATAAATCGCATCGAAGCCCAATCACTCTTCCACTCCATCAAACAAGACTTTCCCAGCGCCAGGATTATCCAACAGCGCTTTGGCAAAGAGGAAGAAGCTGAAATAATCCAAGAATCGAAATAATCAGTATGCTGAAAGAGACCATCAAGAAGCTGGCTGCTGACCAGCTTGACCGAACGATAGAAATCCGCAGACATATCCACGCCAACCCGGAACTTTCTTTCGAAGAACACCATACCTGCGCTTATGTGGAAGAGCATTTGCAGCAAATCGGCATCACCGATATTCAGCGAAAGGCCAATACGGGGCTGGTTGCACTGATCGAGG
Organism: Echinicola soli; assembly: GCF_006575665.1. Classification (NCBI taxonomy): domain Bacteria; kingdom Pseudomonadati; phylum Bacteroidota; class Cytophagia; order Cytophagales; family Cyclobacteriaceae; genus Echinicola; species Echinicola soli. Next base: position 1,630,960 of record NZ_CP041253.1, on the reverse strand, counting down.
GAAAGAATCCTTCCAAAAAAACCCTCGCACTGCGAGCGGACATGGATGCCCTTCCCATCATTGAGCAAAATAAAGTCCCCTATAAATCCAAGAATGAAGGAGTTATGCATGCCTGTGGACACGATGTGCATACCTCTTCCCTTTTGGGAGCTGCCCGGATCCTTCATGCTGTAAAAGACCAATTTGAGGGGACAGTAAAGCTGATTTTCCAGCCCGGTGAAGAAAAAATCCCTGGGGGAGCTTCACTAATGATCAAGGACAAAGCACTTGAAAACCCTCGACCAAATGGTATCGTAGGCCAGCACGTCATGCCGCTGATCGATGCCGGCAAGGTAGGCTTTCGCAAAGGTATGTACATGGCCAGTGCTGACGAGCTTTACCTGAAAGTCATCGGAAAAGGTGGACATGGTGCTATGCCAGAAACCCTCGTGGATCCTATCCTGATCGCTTCCCACATCATCGTAGCACTACAGCAAATAATCAGCCGTAACGCCAGCCCAAAGATTCCTTCTGTATTGTCTTTTGGCCGTATCGAAGCACTGGGAGCCACCAATATCATACCCAATGAAGTCAATATCCAAGGCACTTTCCGTACATTGGACGAAGACTGGCGCGCCGAGGCCCATAAAAAAATGGTAAAAATAGCTGAAGGTATTGCCGAAGGCATGGGAGGATCGGTGGATTTTGAAGTGAGAAAAGGCTATCCTTTCTTAAAAAATGCCCCTGAACTAACGGATAGGGCTTACAAAGCCGCCCAAGAATACCTTGGTGAAGAAAATGTGGAAGACTTGGACATTTGGATGGCAGCGGAGGACTTTTCTTACTACACCCAAGAAATGGACGGTTGTTTCTACCGCTTGGGAATTCGAAATGAAGAAAAGGGTATCACCAGTGGTGTACATACGCCCACCTTTGACATTGATGAAAGTGCATTGGAAGTAGGTGCAGGATTAATGGCCTGGATCGCCATTAATGAGCTAATGTCGGAATCATAATATTGGGAACCATGAAAAAACTTTTCTTTGCACTTGTGCTGTGCACAATAATAAGTTCCCATTCTTTTGGTTGGGGAAAAACAGGACACCGGGTAGTCGGACAAATTGCCGAATGGCATCTCAGCAAAAAGGCGCATCGAAATATTGCGGCCATCCTTGGCCCAACATCCTTGGCAATGGCTGCCAACTGGATGGATGAAGTCCGTTCGGACCAAACATATGACTATACTTATACCTGGCATTTCTTGACCGTCCATGAAAGCAAAGGCTATGAACCTGAGATCCAGGAAAAAGACGGCAATGCTTATGGCGTCATGTTGCAGCTTATCGATGAGCTGAAAAACAAGCCCCTTTCTTTGACCAAAAGGCAAGAAAACCTAAAAATGCTTATCCATATCGTGGGAGATCTCCACCAACCGCTCCATGTAGGCACCGGAGAGGACAAAGGTGGCAACGAAGTGGAAGTGTCCTATTTTGGCCAAAGCACCAACCTGCATACGGTGTGGGACACCAAGGTCATTGACCGCCAAAAACTGAGCTATACCGAGCTTGCCAATCACCTCAACAGCAAAGCTGATAAAGCCACTGTAAGAGAACTTCAGGCTGCCCCTTATGCCAATTGGTTAAAAGAAGCAGTACACCTACGGGGAATTGTTTACGATCTCCCTGAGAGCAAGCGATTATCATACGAATATGATTATGTTACCTTCCCTGTGATCGAAGAGCAGCTGCTAGCTGGTGGGATCAGGTTGGCCGGCATCCTCAATGAAATTTACGGGTGAAAAGGTTGAAAATTTGAAGATTGTACGATTGAAAAATTAGCGGATGGAAGATATCCCTTTTACTGCATACTCATCGCAATGACAGTTTTTTTAACCCGGGAGTCAATGCCAACTGATGAAAAACAGGCATACCAAGAGCCGTCATTGAGAAAATCATGGTTCTAACCTCAGTTCGATTTAATATAGACGCTCAGGTTAAATGTATTCCAAAAAGGCTATTTAAAGTACTGGAGTCCGAGAAAACAATCGTCAAATTGAAAAAACCAGCTGTTTTCACCCCTAAATCCCCTAAAGGGGGGATGGGCGTCATTTTAGGGATTGGAATAAAAACCCCAAATTTCTATTTAAAAACAGTTTTAATCATATTTGAAATTTAGTCGGACGCCAGTATTTAAAGTGTCCATTACTATATTTTGGGAGCACTTAAAGCCAAAAACATCAGTGAAAATCTGCCTAACCAGCGTCCCATTAAAAAACGATTCTGCCTATCCCAACTTTTCACTTGATCCCCTTATTCTCCTACTCCAATTGACGCTCGCTATTTGGACAATAGTGTCTTCTTTACCTCTTGGGGAGCGTACTTGTTACGGTACTGGACGGGAGAAAGTCCTGTGATTTTTCTGAACACTGTTCTGAAGGCCTTGGTGTCGCTATAGCCGACATCGTACATTACCTCACTGACATTTTTTCGGGCCTTTTCAAACTCCTTTTTCGCTGCCTCGATCTTTACCCGCTGCATGTATTCCACCACTGTATTGCTGGTAGCTTGCTTAAACCTCCGCTCAAAACTCCTTCTGCCCACGCCAAACTTACTGGCCAAATCATCCACAGTGACCTTTTCCTGAAAATTATCCTCGATGTACTTTTGCGCGTTAAGCACAGCATCGTCATAATGTTCTTTTTGACCATTAAAGAGTATAAAAGGAGACTGACTGTCTCGGTCAATATCGATCATAAATGACTTGGCTGCCAGCACCGCCGTTTCCCGGCCTTGGAATTTTTCGATAAGGTAGACCAGTAAATTGGTAAAAGAAAATGCTCCACCGCTGGTGTACAGACCATCTGAGTCCGTCAAGATCTTATCATCCACCATGATGGCCTTGGGAAAGCGCTTGCGAAAGTCATTGGCAAAATGCCAGTGAGTCGCCACTTTTTTACCATCCAAAAGGCCCGTCTCGGCCAGCAGGAATGCGCCAATACACAAACTGGCTACTTCAGCTCCTGCCTTGTACTGGTTGATAATCCAAGGAATAAAGGGCCTATTGGCCTCCAATACCTGATCAATATCTCCATGGATCGCTGGAATCACGATCAAGTCGGTCTTTTCCACTTCGCTGATTAGCCGTCCAGGGTTGATTTCAAAAAGACCTGTACTTTGCAGGGTAGGCTTGGAGAGGCCTACCAATTGAAGGTCAAAGTACGGCGGACGCCCCAACTGGGCCAACCATTCGTTTACCCAGCTAAAAACGTGATGGGTCCCTTCTATATTGACCATGCTGAAGTGTCCCTTGGGGACAAGGATAGTTACATGTTTCATACCACTAAGATAGTCAGTAAACCTGTCGTATTCAACCCCTTAGTACGTCGTATTTACACACCAGTATTATATAAATAGTCTTGTAAGTTTGTATTGAACCTAAAACAATAAATATCATGATCAAGATAAACCCATACGTAAGCTTTGACGGCAACTGCAGAGAAGCCATGATCTTTTATCAACAATGCTTGGGAGGCGATCTCCAGCTAATGACCATGGCAGAAGGCCCCATGGCCGAACAAACCCCAAAGGACCAACTGGACCAAATCATGCACGCCGAACTTCGCAATGGTGACTTGGTACTGATGGCCACTGACATGCAAGGCCCGGACGGTCACCAGCCTGGGAATGACATGAGCATTCACCTCACCTTTGATGATGAAACTGAAATACATCGATGCTTTGACCGACTTGCTAACGGCGGAAAAGTGCACGAGCCGGTAAGGAAGCAATTTTGGGGCGATACTTTCGGGGTCCTCCGAGACAAATTTGGTAAAAAATGGCAGGTGCTTTTACCTGATCCATCTAATTAACGGATCATGAAAAAGTATAAAATCATTAATTGGGCAGTAGATGGTTTTGGAAGGCAGGTCATATTTCCTATCGCAAAATTTGGTATTTTAGACCTGTCCTGCATTTACTATCTCAGACTCCAGCCACAATAAAAAATCACACCGACCACATTGCCATACACTTGACCCCTACTGATTATGAGCACTAAAAAAGACGTATTTGAATCACTCAAGGAAATCAGCCATCAACTGGTCACCATGCTCAACACACTATCTGAAGAGCAGTTGAACACAGTACCTTTTGAAGGCAGCTGGACGGCCGGACAGGTGGGAAATCATCTGCTAAAATCCTACGCTGCTGCTGACATCCTCAGTGGCGAAACATCGGAATGCCATCGCAAACCTGATGAAAAAGTCTGGGAAGTAAAGAACTTATTCTTGGATTTCACCATCAAGATGGAATCTCCAGTGGAAATCTTACCTGATAAAGGCCCCATCGACAAGGCGGTATTGATTCCAGCAATCGAAAAGCGTTTAGAACAGTTTATGGCTTTTCAAAAAGTCGATGTCACGAGGATTTGCAGGGAATTTGCCATTCCGGAATATGGCGATTTTACCCGACTCGAATGGCTTTGGTTTACGGTTTTCCATACCCGCCGGCATGTCTACCAGCTTGAACGGATCATAAGCAAGCTCACCAAAAAATCCTATACAAATGTCCATTGATCCACCAGCGCGACGTAATATCATCTTGTCCATGATGATCTCACTCGATGGATATATAGAAGGTGAGCATCGTGATATCAGCTGGCACGTATGGAATCGCGAAATGGATGCCTATATGATGGATTTCTTCAACTCACTGGATACGTTTATATATGGCCGCAAATCCTATGAGCTGATGCTGGAATATTGGCCTGAGCAGCAAGGGGAGTTTGCACAGGTGATGAATGAAACCCCCAAACTGGTCTTTTCCAAAACACTCCAAAAGGCCAGTTGGAATGCCACTATCATGGACAAAGTGGATCCAGTCACTATTCAACAGCTGAAAGAGCGGCCAGGGAAAGACATGGTCTTTTTTGGAGGAGCTGATTTGGCACACCACTTTATGAAATACCATCTCATCGATGAATATCGAATCATCGTAAATCCCGTTATATTAGGAAAAGGGGTGCCATTATTTCAGGATAGCGCCATGAAGCTAAAGCTCTTGGAAAGTAAGCCATTTACCTGCGGGAACGTATTGCTGCGCTATGCAGCTCCAAATACAATCTAAAACCAAATAACCATGACAGAAAAAGGAAAAATTTTAGTAAAGTTTAACGAGGCATTCGCCAGCGGCGATGTAACCTATATTGCCGATCAAGTTACCGATGATATCGAATGGACCATTATGGGAGATAAAACACTCACTGGAAAAGCAGCATTTATAGATGCCTTGGAAAAAATGACAGATGGCACACCCGCCAAATCAGAGATCGAACAAGTCATCACCCATGGCAAAGAGGCTGCTGTTCGTGGGGCGATCATCATGGAAAGTGATAAGGTCAGGAGGTTTGCCTTCTGTGACACCTACGTATTCAGCGGATTCAAAAATCCTAAGATCAAACAAATGGTCTCTTTTGTCCAAGAAGTCAGTTAAACCAATAATCTACCCAATCATGTTACAATCCAATCTTGCATTCAGTAGTTTTGCTGCAAAGGACCTCGCCAAAACCCAGAAATTCTATGAGGAGGTATTAGGGCTCGAGGTAACCAAAAACAACATGGGCATACTGGAAGTAAAGACTTCCGGCAATCAACCCATCATTATCTATCCTAAACCCGACCACCAGCCTGCCGTCTTTACAGTCCTGAATTTTACGGTAGACAATATCGAAAAAACCGTGGACGAACTCATTGCCAGGGGCATTCGCTTCGAACAATATACCGGTCACATTCAAACTGATTCAAAGGGTATCTGTAGAAATGAAGAAGGCCCTCAAATCGCCTGGTTTAAAGATCCTGCCGGAAATATCCTTTCAGTGCTGCAAGAGTAGCCTTCGGCACCTTCCTGTATGCTTACATTTCCATCATCTTTTATCACAAATCTGTCCCGGCTGTACGAGCGGTAGCCCCATCTTATAGGGTTCCAAGTTACCTGGGTGTTGGCATTGTCGTGTACCCCAACATCTTTTGTAAGCTCCGCTCTGAAATCTATCGTTAGACATTCAAAAGCACTTCCTAAATATATTTGTACACAGCCCTTATCAGTGTTGTAGATAAGCAATCCTTCAGTTGGGAATTTTTTTCCAAGGCCGTCACCGGAGTTTCGGTAAGTCTGGGGATCAGTACTCCCTTCTTAGTGCCGGACGTGTTTAGCACTAAGAAGGGTTTGTTGTACCTATTCCTTTTTAAGCGAATGTTTCAAGGATAGTAATGAACCCCCCCATTACAATATTTTTGAATTTCACTCCTATCATGGATGTTTATTTACTACAACCCATCTGATCATTCCTGAAAAAAAGCTTCTTCTAGTTTTTCCAAGCGCTTATCCATTTTCTCTAAATTCTTCCGCAGCGATTGGATCTCCATATCTTTTTCCTTTATCAGTCTTTGCTGTTCAATGACATACAGGTATAATTCCTCGACCTTCTCCAATAACTGAACGGAAAGCTTAGTCGCATCAATTACAAAATCTCCATTCTCCGTTTTATTCAGTCCATCAATTTTGGTAATACCAGGGAGGTGGCGATTGTCGTTGATAAACTTTTCGATCTCCTCCAAGGTTTTGAACGTATAATCTTCATTTAAAACAGACCGTCCCTCATAGTAATCTTCAAACACATAATCCGCATAAATATTGGAAGTGGTCAGTATCTTACCGTTCACCGCCAAAGCAACATCATCATCTGTGGTTCCAAGCATATTGTCCGTGCCAATACCTACTTTTCCCATTTGGTAAATATCTTGGGTATTATCAGTCGCTTCGGTATTTGTTGCTTGGTCAAACCAAGGTTCACTATTTTGGCTCTCACTACTGACTAACACCCAAGAGGTACCATTCCACTGCATCAACTGGCCTGTAGAAGTACCGTCTGCCAGTTTGGCCAAGCTCACTGCCTTGTTCGTGATCTCGGCAGTATTAACAGCATTGTCCGCAATTTCGGCAGACGTTACCGCATCGGCAGCGATCTCTGATGATCCAACAGCATTGTCTGCGATCTTCGCAGAGGTCACAGCATTGTCCCCCAGTTCTGTAGTACCGATGCCACCGTCGGAAACATCTAGCGTGAAGGGATCCGTATTCGTCCCCGCTCCGCTTCTTTCCAGCGAGCCGCCATCCGTTGCGTCAAGTACCTCGTTGCCGATCACTCCGTCATTGTCGTTCCCCTGATTGGTGACCACTTCGTCTATCGCTGCCTGGGCGTCCGTCGCCGTAAGCCCGGAAGCCGTATTGTCGTAGTCAACGCCCCCGGCGTCCTGGATCTCATTTGTTGGGTCGTTATCGGCATCGTCCACATTATCTACACCGTCGTTGTCCACCGTCACCGTACCACCGTTCACATCGGTAATGGTCGTCGTGCCGTCAGTGTTGTCCGTTACGGACGTGGTGACTATCGTCACGTCAATGCCGTCATTGTTGGTAAAGGTATAGGTACCGTCGGCATTATCGGTCAGGTCGGACTTGGCTACCGTCGCACTGGTGCCGTCGGGCTTAACCAGCGTAACATTTCCGTCGCCGTTGTCAACCAGGTCGATCACCGAAAACTGGCCGTCAGTACCCGCAACAAGCTCGTCTATCGCTGCCTGGGCGTCCGTCGCCGTAAGCCCGGAAGCCGTATTGTCGTAGTCAACGCCCCCGGCGTCCTGGATCTCATTTGTTGGGTCGTTATCGGCATCGTCCACATTATCTACACCGTCGTTGTCCACCGTCACCGTACCACCGTTCACATCGGTAATGGTCGTCGTGCCGTCAGTGTTGTCCGTTACGGACGTGGTGACTATCGTCACGTCAATGCCGTCATTGTTGGTAAAGGTATAGGTACCGTCGGCATTATCGGTCAGGTCGGACTTGGCTACCGTCGCACTGGTGCCGTCGGGCTTAACCAGCGTAACATTTCCGTCGCCGTTGTCAACCAGGTCGATCACCGAAAACTGGCCGTCAGTACCCGCAACAAGCTCGTCTATCGCCGCCTGGGCGTCCGTCGCCGTAAGCCCGGAAGCCGTATTGTCGTAGTCAACGCCCCCGGCGTCCTGGATCTCATTTGTTGGGTCGTTATCGGCATCGTCCACATTATCTACACCGTCGTTGTCCACCGTCACCGTACCACCGTTCACATCGGTAATGGTCGTCGTGCCGTCAGTGTTGTCCGTTACGGACGTGGTGACTATCGTCACGTCAATGCCGTCATTGTTGGTAAAGGTATAGGTACCGTCGGCATTATCGGTCAGGTCGGACTTGGCTACCGTCGCACTGGTGCCGTCGGGCTTAACCAGCGTAACATTTCCGTCGCCGTTGTCAACCAGGTCGATCACCGAAAACTGGCCGTCAGTACCCGCAACAAGCTCGTCTATCGCTGCCTGGGCGTCCGTCGCCGTAAGCCCGGAAGCCGTATTGTCGTAGTCAACGCCCCCGGCGTCCTGGATCTCATTTGTTGGGTCGTTATCGGCATCGTCCACATTATCTACACCGTCGTTGTCCACCGTCACCGTACCACCGTTCACATCGGTAATGGTCGTCGTGCCGTCAGTGTTGTCCGTTACGGACGTGGTGACTATCGTCACGTCAATGCCGTCATTGTTGGTAAAGGTATAGGTACCGTCGGCATTATCGGTCAGGTCGGACTTGGCTACCGTCGCACTGGTGCCGTCGGGCTTAACCAGCGTAACATTTCCGTCGCCGTTGTCAACCAGGTCGATCACCGAAAACTGGCCGTCAGTACCCGCAACAAGCTCGTCTATCGCCGCCTGGGCGTCCGTCGCCGTAAGCCCGGAAGCCGTATTGTCGTAGTCAACGCCCCCGGCGTCCTGGATCTCATTTGTTGGGTCGTTATCGGCATCGTCCACATTATCTACACCGTCGTTGTCCACCGTCACCGTACCACCGTTCACATCGGTAATGGTCGTCGTGCCGTCAGTGTTGTCCGTTACGGACGTGGTGACTATCGTCACGTCAATGCCGTCATTGTTGGTAAAGGTATAGGTACCGTCGGCATTATCGGTCAGGTCGGACTTGGCTACCGTCGCACTGGTGCCGTCGGGCTTAACCAGCGTAACATTTCCGTCGCCGTTGTCAACCAGGTCGATCACCGAAAACTGGCCGTCAGTACCCGCAACAAGCTCGTCTATCGCTGCCTGGGCGTCCGTCGCCGTAAGCCCGGAAGCCGTATTGTCGTAGTCAACGCCCCCGGCGTCCTGGATCTCATTTGTTGGGTCGTTATCGGCATCGTCCACATTATCTACACCGTCGTTGTCCACCGTCACCGTACCACCGTTCACATCGGTAATGGTCGTCGTGCCGTCAGTGTTGTCCGTTACGGACGTGGTGACTATCGTCACGTCAATGCCGTCATTGTTGGTAAAGGTATAGGTACCGTCGGCATTATCGGTCAGGTCGGACTTGGCTACCGTCGCACTGGTGCCGTCGGGCTTAACCAGCGTAACATTTCCGTCGCCGTTGTCAACCAGGTCGATCACCGAAAACTGGCCGTCAGTACCCGCAACAAGCTCGTCTATCGCCGCCTGCACGTTATCTGCCGCCAAACCGCTCGCAGCGTTGTCAAAGCCCAGCGCCGACGCGTTCGTGTCGATCGTCGTGATCGTCACACCCGCGGCATCGGTAAAGGTATACACACCGTCAGCCTCGCTCACGCTTGTCGTGTTCGCATCAAAGGTAATATCCATCCCGTCCACAGACGTGTGCGTGAACGTACCGTCCCCATTGTCTTCCAAAATATCGCTGAGACCAGAGGCCTGTGACCATGACGTACCGTCACGGGTATAGATGTCCCCTGTGCTCTCATCTACATACACATCGCCGGCGGTGGCAACAAATGAAGGTTCGGTAATATTATTCGGGTCTCCTACTCCTGTACGGGTTACATTAAAAACAGTAGAACCTCCATCTACCTCAGTATGGAAAATTTGTCCCCCGAATACATCGATTTCATCACTGTTCTGTACCCACTCACTCCCGTTATGAGCGTAGATATCGCCTGTGCCCTCGTCTACATAGATGTCACCGGCTTCGCCAGTTGTACCGTTATCATTTGGATTACCAGCTCCTGTTTGAGTTACGTCAAAGGTTGTACTGGTGTTATCCTCGGAGGTATATGTATAGGTGCCATTCTCGTTATCAACTAGTGTGGTTAGCGTTTCGTTCTGGGCGATTAAATCACCGACTTGTAATACATTTTCTTCTCCATCCTCATCTACATAGGTAATGGTTCCGGCTGCTGCATCCTGTGATATGGAAGTCAACGTCTCGAAATTAGGAATCATCGCTCCTAAGTCTAACGGAGTAGCAACCCCATCTTCATCATTGTAGGTTAAGATACCTGTTGTAGCATCAAAGGTGGCACTGGTAAGCGTTTCGTTCTGGGCGACTAAATCTGCCACTTGCAAAACGGTTTCTGCTCCATCCTCATCGGTGTAAGTAATTGTGCCTGCTACTGCATCTTGAGTGATGGAAGTCAACGTCTCGAAATTAGGAATCATCGCTCCTAAGTCTAACGGAGTAGCAACCCCATCTTCATCATTGTAGGTTAAGATACCTGTTGCAGCATCAAAGGTGGCACTGGTAAGCGTTTCGTTCTGGGCGACTAAATCTGCCACTTGCAAAACGGTTTCTGCTCCATCCTCATCGGTGTAAGTAATTGTGCCTGCTACTGCATCTTGAGTGATGGAAGTCAACGTCTCGAAATTAGGAATCATCGCTCCTAAGTCTAACGGAGTAGCAACCCCATCTTCATCATTGTAGATTAAGATACCTGTTGCAGCATCAAAGGTGGCACTGGTAAGCGTTTCGTTCTGGGCGATTAAATCACCGACTTGTAATACATTTTCTTCTCCATCCTCATCTACATAGGTAATGGTTCCGGCTGCTGCATCCTGTGATATGGAAGTCAACGTCTCGAAATTAGGAATCATCGCTCCTAAGTCTAACGGAGTAGCAACCCCATCTTCATCATTGTAGGTTAAGATGCCTGTTGCAGCATCAAAGGTGGCACTGGTCAGCGTTTCGTTCTGGGCGATTAAATCTGCCACTTGCAAAACGGTTTCTGCTCCATCCTCATCGGTGTAAGTAATTGTGCCTGCTACTGCATCTTGAGTGATGGAAGTCAACGTCTCGAAATTAGGAATCATCGCTCCTAAGTCTAACGGAGTAGCAACCCCATCTTCATCATTATAGGTTAAGATACCTGTTGTAGGATCAAAGTTGGCACTGGTAAGCGTTTCGTTCTGGGCGACTAAATCTGCCACTTGCAAAACGGTTTCTGCTCCATCCTCATCGGTGTAAGTAATTGTGCCTGCTACTGCATCTTGAGTGATGGAAGTCAACGTCTCGAAATTAGGAATCATCGCTCCTAAGTCCAAATCGTTAGCAACCCCATCTTCATCATTGTAGGTTAAGATGCCTGTTGTAGCATCAAAGGTGGCACTGGTAAGCGTTTCGTTCTGGGCGATTAAATCACCGACTTGTAATACATTTTCTGCTCCATCCTCATCTACATAGGTAATGGTTCCGGCTGCTGCATCCTGTGATATGGAAGTCAACGTCTCGAAATTAGGAATCATCGCTCCTAAGTCTAACGGAGTAGCAACCCCATCTTCATCATTATAGGTTAAGATACCTGTTGTAGGATCAAAGGTAGCACTGGTCAGCGTTTCGTTCTGGGCGATTAAATCACCGACTTGTAATACATTTTCTTCTCCATCCTCATCTACATAGGTAATGGTTCCGGCTGCTGCATCCTGTGATATGGAAGTCAACGTCTCGAAATTAGGAATCATCGCTCCTAAGTCCAAATCGTTAGCAACCCCATCTTCATCATTGTAGGTTAAGATACCTGTTGTAGCATCAAAGGTGGCACTGGTCAGCGTTTCGTTCTGGGCGATTAAATCACCGACTTGTAATACATTTTCTTCTCCATCCTCATCTACATAGGTAATGGTTCCGGCTGCTGCATCCTGTGTTATGGAAGTCAACGTCTCGAAATTAGGAATCATCGCTCCTAAGTCTAACGGAGTAGCAACCCCATCTTCATCATTGTAGGTTAAGATGCCTGTTGTAGCATCAAAGGTGGCACTGGTAAGCGTTTCGTTCTGGGCGACTAAATCTGCCACTTGCAAAACGGTTTCTGCTCCATCCTCATCGGTGTAAGTAATTGTGCCTGCTACTGCATCTTGAGTGATGGAAGTCAACGTCTCGAAATTAGGAATCATCGCTCCTAAGTCTAACGGAGTAGCAACCCCATCTTCATCATTATAGGTTAAGATACCTGTTGTAGGATCAAAGGTGGCACTGGTAAGCGTTTCGTTCTGGGCGATTAAATCACCGACTTGTAATACATTTTCTTCTCCATCCTCATCTACATAGGTAATGGTTCCGGCTGCTGCATCCTGTGTTATGGAAGTCAACGTCTCGAAATTAGGAATCATCGCTCCTAAGTCTAACGGAGTAGCAACCCCATCTTCATCATTGTAGGTTAAGATGCCTGTTGTAGCATCAAAGGTGGCACTGGTAAGCGTTTCGTTCTGGGCTATGACATCAGTGATCTCATTATAAATACCACCTTCATTTTGAATATTCTCGATAACATCACCGGCAACATCTATAGTCACTTCTGTTCCATTGTCGTTGGTGATAGTATATGTTCCGTCGTCGTTGTCGGTCACTAAGGTGGTATTGGCATCAAAAGTGACGGATATTCCCGTTTCATCGGTATAGGTAAAGGTTCCATCTCCGTGGTCTACCAGCGTCGTCACCGTCTCGTTTGACTTTACCAGCGCCTCCATGTTGATCACCTGCTCATCGCCGCTCGCATCAACATACGTGAACTCGTTGGTCGTCCCGTCATAGTGCACGTTCCCGCCCACTTCTTCTATAAGGTTCGTGATGCTCTCATAAACGTCTCCTTCGCCAGTGGTGAGCTGATTGATGATCTCGGATGGTACGTCCACCAACGTCGCCGTACCGTCCTCCGAGGTGTAGGTATAGGTGCCGTCTCCATTATCAACCAGCGTTGTCACCGTCTCGTTTGACTTTACCAGCGCCTCCATGTTGATCACCTGCTCATCGCCGCTCGCATCAACATACGTGAACTCGTTGGTCGTCCCGTCATAGTGCACGTTCCCGCCCACTTCTTCTATAAGGTTCGTGATGCTCTCATAAACGTCTCCTTCGCCAGTGGTGAGCTGATTGATGATCTCCGAAGGTACGTCCACCAACGTCGCCGTACCGTCCTCCGATGTGTAGGTATAGGTGCCGTCTCCGTTGTCCACCAGCGTCGTCACCGTCTCGTTTGACTTTACCAGCGCCTCCATGTTGATCACCTGCTCATCGCCGCTCGCATCAACATAGGTAAACTCGTTGGTCGTCCCGTCATAGTGCACGTTCCCGCCCACTTCTTCTATAAGGTTCGTGATGCTCTCATAAACGTCTCCTTCGCCAGTGGTGAGCTGATTGATGATCTCCGAAGGTACGTCAACCAATGTCGCCGTACCGTCCTCCGATGTGTAGGTATAGGTGCCGTCTCCATTATCAACCAGCGTCGTCACCGTCTCGTTTGACTTTACCAGCTCTTCTATGTTGATCACCTGCTCATCGCCGCTCGCATCAACATACGTGAACTCGTTGGTCGTCCCGTCATAGTGCACGTTCCCGCCCACTTCTTCTATAAGGTTCGTGATGCTCTCATAAACGTCTCCTTCGCCAGTGGTGAGCTGATTGATGATCTCGGATGGTACGTCCACCAACGTCGCCGTACCGTCCTCCGAGGTGTAGGTATAGGTGCCGTCTCCATTATCAACCAGCGTTGTCACCGTCTCGTTTGACTTTACCAGCGCCTCCATGTTGATCACCTGCTCATCGCCGCTCGCATCAACATACGTGAACTCGTTGGTCGTCCCGTCATAGTGCACGTTCCCGCCCACTTCTTCTATAAGGTTCGTGATGCTCTCATAAACGTCTCCTTCGCCAGTGGTGAGCTGATTAATGATCTCGGATGGTACGTCCACCAACGTCGCCGTACCGTCTTCCGATGTGTAGGTATAGGTGCCGTCTCCATTATCAACCAGCGTCGTCACCGTCTCGTTTGACTTTACCAGCTCTTCTATGTTGATCACCTGCTCATCGCCGCTCGCATCAACATACGTGAACTCGTTGGTCGTCCCGTCATAGTGCACGTTCCCGCCCACTTCTTCTATAAGGTTCGTGATGCTCTCATAAACGTCTCCTTCGCCAGTGGTGAGCTGATTGATGATCTCCGAAGGTACGTCCACCAACGTCGCCGTACCGTCCTCCGAGGTGTAGGTATAGGTGCCGTCTCCGTTGTCCACCAGCGTCGTCACCGTCTCATTTAACAATTCCTCAATGCTTATTTCGACGAGTTCGCCAGATTCATTGATATAGAAGAACTGGTTCTTTTCCGGATCATAGACTATATTACTTGGATGATCGTCATCAGCCCCCAATCTTCTCCATTTATTTTCATACCAGTAATAATAGCCTGGAGAAATCAAATCATTGTCCGTAGTATTATAAACCAATAAACTCTCCACATTCCCTCCTGTTATGGTCTCGGTATCCGTAATGCTCGTTAGACCAATTCTTGGAATCAAAACACCTCTATCTGATGATGCTATCTCCAATTGAGATGATGGATTTGGTACATCGGCTCCAATCCCTACTTGAGCACTTGCATATCTTGCCCCCAAGCAAAACAACAACACTAAAAGTAAATTTTTCATGCTCATATCGTTTTGGTATATTTTCTTAATTATACTTATCAAATTATTTAATTGGAGTCCTGATTACCTGGATCCATCCTTTAAACTCATCTTTTTGGCCATTTTCAAGCATGACCTCCAGCATATAAAAGTAGGTGCCATCCACCAAGCCTTTTGCTGCCCAATCGTTCTGATAATCTTCAGCTTCAAAAACATGATCGCCAAACCTGTTAAAGATAGTGATCCTGTTTTCTTTAAATCTATTCAGACCATTGATCTTGAAGACGTCGTTATCCATATCTCCATTCGGCGTAATGACATTTGGAATGAAAAACTTATTGACCTTGTTAATATCCTGGTCTTCGTTATTCTCTGGATTGGTATCTTCTTCGTTTGAATTCACTTTTACCGAATTCATAATGGTTCCTTCTCCTTCTGTGGTTATGGTCAACGTAATGACCATTTCATCGCCGGCCAGAAATGCCGGAACACTCCACATCAAGGTCTGACCACTAACTTCCAACTCATACTCCAACAGTCCAAAAGCGGACTCTACCACCATTTCCTTATAGCGTGTTCCAGGTGGCAGGTTATCCACCACCATTACATCGGTGGCATTGATATCACTGTTATTCTGAACTCGGATCTCATACTCCAGATCATCCCCTTCCCACACCACTTTTTCAAATGATGTTTTGGTGACTTGAAGATCTGTCGCCCCTTCTTGCACCAAAGCAAAAGTATACACGCCGGTGGCAGCTAATTTTGCCGGTGCGGTGACGGTATAGTTTGCCAGATCTACCTCTCCTCCCATATCTATCCACTGCTCATTTTCCTCGTCCCATTTTGCGATATGAAGACGGCTTTTTTCTTCTCCTAAAATAAATGCCGGTGTCGTCACATCCCGCCAAGAAAGTATTACGTCCACATCTTCATCCCCTCCCTCGACTTTGTTCAAAACCCAATACTCCGAGTCATCAATGACCTGGATTTTAGCTTCTTTCTGGGCTCGGGGGTAACTTGGATCGGGATCCTCAAAGAAATAGTTGGTTTCTATGGAATATTGGTCATTTGATGGAGCGGATATTCCATCATGCCTATAAAACCCACCATCTCCGACGGGATAAATAAAAGATTCATCTCCAATTTTCTGAACAAATCCATCCATATGGCTGATGTCGGAGGTATTGCTGTGTGAGGCTCCTTTTTCAAAAATGATCAAGCCTCCGTATCCATCACTTTGGACAATACCACGTGAAAAATCACCATTTCCCGTTACGCTAAGTGTACCTTCCAATTGAAAGGCGTATGGGTCACTGGCATTATCAAAAACCACATCGTTCAATTCAGCAATTTGACTGCCTGTAATTTTCTGAATTCCAGTCTGCCCTACAAACCTCGTCATTCCAGCGTACCCTCCCTGGGTAAAGTTGAATATCCCGTCATTTTTAAAATGGGAATACACATATAAGGTTCCATCATTGACCAAGGTAGCTTCCGGCTTATTCTCTAAAGCAAACAGCGTGGAGACTGTGGTTCCTTCTTTAATGACCACCTTACCATAATTGATGGTTTGTGCATTGACAATTCCACAAATCATGCACAAGATCATCAGAGCCTGGTTCGTAACAAGCAATATTTTATATCTATGCGGTATCATTCTATTTCAATTATTACTTCCTTAAGTCCATTATCAAAAGAAGCCATTCGGGATCGGTACTTGGCAGCCTCAATTTCATCTTCATCCTCAAACCATTTCCTGGACACTCTTTGTGGGGATATCCCCTTTGCTGTCAAATAGACCAAAGCCATGGATACTCTGTCCTCAAAAAGCTCTTGGTCAAATGAACCCACAAATAGCAATGCTACCTCCTTGTTCTTTTCCAAAAACAGCTTCAGACGCTCCAAAGTCATTAGTTGCTCTCCTTTCAAGCGAACTTCCCTTCCTCTAAACTTCAGCTTGTCGGCTTCGGCTTTGCTTAGCAGTTCGTCAAGTGAACTGGTAAGTGAACAATAATCCTTGTACGTCTTTTCGTTATCTACCCAATCCTCTACCGAAACCCTTAGGACGAGCTCACTTCGTCTGTTCAGTTGATGCTGGTCTTCACTACAATCCTTACCATCTGGACAATCTACCACTAAATGCTCTTCACCAAACCACCTGGCATTTATCCGCTCTAGGGGAACTCCCTTTCCTTTCAAATAATCCTCCACGGCCTTTGCCCTTCTTTTACTCAGTCGCTGGTTATAGCCATGAGAAGCCCTGGAATCCGTATGGGAAGTCACTTCCAATGTCAGCTGTGGATACATCTCCATAACTTCAGCGACATCGTCAAGGATTTCATGCTCAGTCCTTCTGATAAGGCTTTTATCAAGGTCATAATAGATGATGTCTGTGATGGCTATATCAGCTGTAGGTACCTTGGCCAAATAATACGCTCTTTTGATTGTCCCAGAATCCAATCCGACACTAGAGATACTCTTATCGACCACCGGAAAGTAGTCCTCTAGATCTATTTCAACCTTATACCTTTGCTCCGCTGACAAATCCGCTAGAAATTCCCCTTCCTCTTTCTTCTCCCATTCCACACTGTCCCCGTCGATTTGATGAAGGGCCACTTGGACATTTTCCAAAACATTTCCATTACAGTCCATTACCTTCACCAATAACCTCCTACGGCCAGGAAGCAACCTGTATATATCATCCAGCCCCTCCTCTCCCTTTCTGTTGGAGCTTATATAAATTTCTTCATCACCAAACTGTCGGTAAGCAAAATCATCACTTACTGAATTGACTTTCTCGCCGAGGTTTACAGCTTGGCCAAAAACCCCACCTGACAGCAAGTTGGCCTTAAAAATATCTGTTCCTCCAAAATTGGAATGCCCCTCTGAGGCGAAGTAAAAGTCCCCCTTATAAGCAAACGGATCCCTTTCATGGGATGTTGTATTGATCTTCTCGCCCAAATTGGACGGCGCGGAAAAAATCAATCGATCTCCTTCCTTGTAATAATTAACATAATACAGGTCGTAGCCCCCATAGCCCCCTTCCATATTTGAAGCATAATATAGGCGGCTGGTTTCTGCATCAGCGTATGGGGTGATCAATCCGTATGATAATGGCAAATTTCGCGGATAAGGCTGGACAAAAAGAAGCTTCCCCTTCTCATCAATAGGGCCATAATACAATTCGGGATGTATCACAAAATCACGGGACTTCCTTTTTTCTTTCAAGTCTCTTGTGACAGAAAAGAACATATAATCCACTCCCTCAATATTTACGATGCTGGGATCACTCATGTGCATAAACCCACTTCCAGCCATATTGATCGCCCCAATGTTGCCATCCTTATCCTGACGATAAATCTTAAGATACTCACGGCCAGTCCACTCATAAATGTCTCTATCGTACACTCTGGATTTGACATCAAACCTCAATTTCTTCACCCTAACATTATCCAACAGCTCACCTCTGTCCGATACAAAGTAGCGGTTGCCATACGTATCCTTGGCCAGGATAAAATCGGCAGCAGTACTGTTGATCGCTTCCAGGTATTGTACCCTGTCCTCACTCCCATGGGCAGTGGTGGGCCTTGGGGCTTCCTGTCCATATCCCTTTTGGGATATCCCATTTTTTGTCAGGTAATCCACCATTTGGTCCCTTTTGCCAAGGGCTTGGGCAGCTGAAAGGAAACCCGTGATGTCTTCATCCGTGTACTCATCCGTAAAAACAAATGCCTTTTTCCACCATTCAATGGATAGGTTGTATTCATTATTCTTTGAATAACAATAGGCAGCATTTTTGGCCGAAGTATAGGTGGGCCTTCTATTATAGGCCTTTTCATACACCTCTGCAGCCACCTTGTAGTTCGTTTGCTCTTTTTGCTGTTCAGCATACCTAAGCATTGAACTTTGGCCGCTGGCTGTCAATGTCACCAATAAAACCGATATAAGTGCGATGACTTTCTTCATATTTAAAACCATCTTTGGTTCCTCATCTTGACCGTTTTTGGGGACAAATAATATCCTAGGGATATTTCATGCGAGTTATGCCTGTGATTCTGCAGGACATTCATATTTACATCATAGGCATAACCCACCCTGAAGTCTTCCGTGGCATAGATTTCCACGATAAGTGCCACCGCATTCCGATTGCTCAAATTCTCTGGAAGATTACTTTTCCATGCTTTTGTGTTCGTCCTGTACGATCCTCCCAGCCAAAGTCTTTCATAAAACAAGAACAAAGCGTTCAGATCTACATTGGTAGGAGCCCCTTTTACCTCCTTGGCAAGGACCGAAGGTTTAAATGATATATTGTCAGAAATTGGTACCATCATTCCAGCAGTCAGGTAAAAATGAAATGCCTGGTAGCCTCGACCAATTCCCTGTTTTTCAAATACTTTATTATTGATCACATTATAGGCGCTGACTCCCGCATAAAAATTGGGGGTGTGATAAAATAGCCCAAGGTTAAGATTAGGATCAAGCACATTGACAATTCCCTGGTGAATAATATCATCATCTTCATCCACCGCCTCCAGTAAGCTATAATCTATCCCATAGTCAGTTATCCCTGCACTAATGCCCAAGCCAAAAAAACCATCATACCCCACCTGAATATGGTAGGCGTAAGTCAGCATTCCGCCGATTGTCTTAGAGGGACCTAACTGGTCGTGCAAAAAAGAAAAGCCGAAACCCATTGTCCCCTCATTGGCACTGAAATCCGCCGTAACCGACATGGTTTTTGGGGCACCTGGGAAGTTTGCCCATTGGGACCTGTATGTGGACTGTAAATATCCTTCCTCTTTATACCCCGCATAGCCCGGGTTAATATGAAGGCCGTTGAATATATATTGGCTGAATTGGGGAAGCTGTTGGGCATGACCTTCCATGATGCCCAAGACAATCACAAAAAATACGACTATTTTAAATAATTTCCCCATAATTCAAATTGCTCAAAACCTGAATTCAATTTTATTTGCTTCATAAAAAGCAATAATCAATTCAGCGTACTTCTATTAATTTAGTTATAAACTGTCATTTATTACCTTCTGAAAACCATTTAATTACACCAAACAACCTTTCACACAAAATAATGGATTAAATTACCGTTAAAAGAAGGTTTGCATACGCATATATACGCAAACTGGAATATCAAACACACTCAAATGTACTCAAGATAAAAAAAACATATATAAACATTAAATCAGACAATAAAAAACCCAAATTATCTGTTAAAAAAACAATTCCTTTGCATAAATATCAATAAACAAAACAAACACTATAATCCCAAATAATTAAAAAACCGAATAGTATTATTTTAACATGAAACAGGTACAAGTTCCCATTAAAATCAATCCAAAAAAATTAACTTTGACCAAATGCGAGCCTTCTGTTCCAGAAAGAAATCACCTTCACTACAGGGCGGGTAGTTTGACAACTGTTTACATCTATACCAAATCATAGAAACGAAAGTAACTGCCAGCAAAGTCAAGTTTTATAAAAGTTCTCGGGACAGGTATTTTGGGAGAGCATACTAAATTACCCATTATGGAAGACTTCTGTCAATCTCTAATTCGCCACCTTGAAAGTTTTATTCCCTAATATGACTTTCCGCGACTTTGCACGTAGCCTCGAAGAAACGAAATATTCATCGGGAAGCCATTATTCGGCCTTTGGTCCCGGTCGACCGGGATTGGGACAGTGAATGGGGGCGTTAAAAAAATGCGTTAGCTCGCGCAGTGGACAAGCAAGACCCACCCATTTTTAGCCCACGGCAATTGGCACAAAATCAAATTGAGCCAAACGAAACTGTAATCGGAATACCAAATTCACTCAATTTGAAAAAGGCTCCAGGGCCTAGATTTTTGGTTCTTTTCATCAATGGAAATGCGTTACATTCATGAAGACCTTTTGAAAGCATTTTCACACCTGAATAAAAGAACAGAAAACAATAAGAGCCTTTATAATATTTGCTTACGTGCTACATTACGGATACACATATTCCCTTAAACAATCATGAAAAAAGTCAAATCGAAGAGCGATTTTTTGCTCGAAATGTTATAAAAAGAGGTTCTATATGATTTACTATGGGTAAACTGAGCGCTAGCGGGCTATGGAGATCGAAGCATCGCGCGGACGGATGAATTTGGGTGCCCATGCTCCTGATGCAGTCGATAATGATATATGTTTTCCTTGCTCATGGTCAGTACCTACGGCACTGTTAGGATGCTGTATCCAATTTCTGTTACCAAGCTAATGCTCCTAACGGAGCATCCCTGCTGACACTTCTGTCGGCTAAAATAGTGAGAAGGGAGTCCTGGCCAATGCCGCTGGGCATTTAAGCTTGGTAAAATCAGGTTGCCTCCAAGGGGCTTTGTGCGGTAGGAACAAAACTATTCCCCTGATCTATCCGCACAAGTGGGACAGTCCCGTGGATAATTTACCCACAGTATTCCATATAGAACCGAAAAAGAGAATTATCCTTTCAGTGGTTTTCATAAAGATACCAATATTTCAAGACAAGTGAGAGGTCAGTCCCAACCAGGACTTTGGGCCACGCCGCTGTCCTTGTTGATTTCAGCTCTTGGAATGGGTATCCAATAGAACTTGTCCTGCCATTTCGGTCTTTCGATCAATACTTTTTCCTTAAAATAAAGGGTATTGTCCGGCAATTCGAATATGTCAACGCCCATGATATCCTTAGACTCCGTTTCCGGAGCAATCATCCACCTCCTGACATCAAAAAACCGATGACCTTCAAAAGCAAGTTCAATCCTTCTTTCATTGCGAATCCTGCCAAGGAGCTCCTCCCCAACGACATCATCACTCAATGGCGGTATCCCTGCCCTTTCCCGTATCAGGTTAACATAATTCCTTGCACTTGCCTCCTCGCCAAGGTGATAGCTGGATTCGGCATAATTGAGATATACCTCACCAAGACGGAAGAAAATCCATGGCTGGGGATAGGCCTGGGATCTACTGATTACCAAATTACGGTCAATGAATTTCTTGAGGCTATATGAAGTCCTGGAATTGTCCCCGTTCAATTTATAATTGTCCGGTCCCACTGTCCCTGTAATTACCGGCTCACCATTGTTAATGGCCGTTGCTTCCTGAGTGACATCATACTTTGGCCCTGCGTTTCCCCTGTCGGCTGGCCTGAATTCATCCCCATTAAAGATAACCGTCTGGTAAAAACGTGGATCCCTGTTTTCATATGGCTGTTGTGGATCAAATCCAGACGCTGGGTTGATGCTTCCATCAGACAAATAGGGAGGCTGACCATTCGCCATTTCATAATCGTCCACCAAATTCTGGGAGGGAGCATTTCTACCGCCCCATCCACCATATCCTCCATATACATGATTGGTATTGATGAAGGTGGCCGCATGACCGGTGGTGCTATTGAATGTCCTGGCAAATATCAGCTCTTCGTTCACATCCAGAAACACGTCGGAGTAGTTGTCATGGAGCTGGTAAGCTCCCAGATCGATAATTTCCTTGGCAGAGGATGCTGCCTTTTCCCATAACGATATATTGTTACCGGTATTGGTCAGGGCGCTGGCTGCATACAGATATACCCTTGATTTAAGAGCCATTGCCGCATGCTTGGTGACCCTGCCAAAACTGTCTGCACCCGGACTGATGTACTCTGGCACCTCAGGGTTGGCCAAAACACTTTCCAGTTCTCCAATAATATACTCCACCACCTCTCCATAACTATCCCGTTGGAAGGTATATTCATCCCCCAATTCAAAAACATCTTCCACAATGGACACCCCTCCATATCTCCACAGCAAATGCGAATAGATAAAGGCTCTGAGAAACCTCACCTGACCGGACAATGCGGCCCTTTCCCAATCACTCAGTGGCGTCCCGTCCAATTCGGAGAAAAACACATTCGTCCTTCGGATATACTTATAGGCCTGTTCATAATAATCGATCCAGTTACTGGACTGTCCATAACTACTAATGTTGTCCGGGTTCCACTCTCCTCTCAGCCAGGTATTGTCGCCATAGGCCTCATCTGTATACTTTGACCACATATGGGTTTCAAATCCATGGGGCACTCCCGCATAGATTCCATTGACGTACAATTCGATCAAGCTGGGATCACTCCACACCTGGTCTTCTGTGATCCTGTCCCTAGGGCTAATATCCAGATACTCCCCATTACAGGAAACCAAAAGTGCAGTCACAATAACGAACAGACTATATTTTTTGATTGTTGGTTGCATCTTGTTTTGTTTTTAGAATGAGAAATCAACGCCGATATTGAACACCCTTAGCTGTGGATAGTAATTAGCATCGGTCCTGGTCGAATTGGGATCATTTCCGTCCCCCCTTCCCTCCGGATCCATAAAGTCGATTTCACTGAAGGTAAATACGTTAAATGCATTGGTATATACCCTCAATCTGTTCAGCTTGAGTTTTTCCAATAAGTGTTCGGGAAAACTGTAGCCCAGCTCCAGGTTCTTCAACCGGACAAAGGCTGCACTATAAAGATTAAACTCGCTGAACTGGGCAAAATTCCCTCCAGCTGCAGGCATCGCCCCATCGGTATTTTCAGTCGTCCACCGATCCTCTGCCCTGATCACTGCGCCATTGCTCTGCCCGCCCAAACTGGTAATTCCCGGGAAATAGGCCGCATTTCCCTGTCCTTGGAAGAAAGTGCTCAGGTCAAAATTTTTGTATTGGAAATTCAGGTCCAGACCAAATACAATTTCCGGTGTAGTGGATTTCCCGAAGCGGTATTGGTCATCACCGTTGATGACATCATCTCCGTTATAGTCAACATACCTAAGGTCTCCCGGTTTGGCATTGTCCAGGTGAGGGCTGTTGTCAATTTCCGCTTGTGTGTTATAAACGCCATTAGTAGGCCAAATCAGCAGTGACCCTATGGGACGTCCGGTGAGGTTTTGGTATTCTTCTCCGGCCGGAACTTCATCAAAGTATTCGTATTTGTTTCTCGCAAAGGACATGTTTCCCTTTATGCGGTAAAGCAGTCCGGAAACATGATTTTGGTGGGAAAGTACCAGTTCAAATCCGTGATTGCTCACTTTTCCTATATTTTCTGGAGGAAGCCCCGGGAAGCCAAAGGTACTGGAAATGCTTACCTGGCGCTGGGCAAGGATATTGGAACGGTTTTGTTTGAAGACATCCAGCTCCACACCCAATTTGGCATTCCAAAAAGTGGCTTCCAAGCCTATGTTTGCCGTCCGAAGGACTTCCCATGTATAATCGTAATTGGGAAGTACCTCCGGGGTAAGTCCCAACACATCACTCCCGCCAAATGTATAGGCATTTCCTATGGAATAAGCATTAAGGTAAGCATAGGGATCATCTACATTATCATTTCCCAGCTCACCATAGGAAACCCTCAATTTCATAAAGTCTACGGCAGCGCTGTTTTTCAAGAAATTTTCCTCAGATAAACGCCAACCCAAAGCCAATCCAGGAAAAAATCCATACCTGTCCCCGGCAGGGAAAATTGGAGACCCATCATACCTGAACAAAAATTCCACCAGGTACTTTTCCTTGTAGTCATAGTTTAACCTCCCAAACAGATTGTCCCTTCTGGTCAGGGAAGAAGAACCGCTTGTACTCTGATCAGATAGATCCGTTCCCCCAAAATCTATATCGGTAAGGACGGTGGTGGGAAAGTTCCTTCGAAACGCTGAGGCATTGTTTCCCTTAGTTTCTGCTCTCTCTACTCCGACCAGTAGGTTAAAATGGTGGTTTTCCGCAACCGTTCTGGTATAATTGGCACGTAGATTATAAGTAGTAACAAAATATCGATCAAAGTAATCCCTTACTGTAGGACTGGCATAATAACTCGACATTTCTTCATTGTACTGCCCTGTGGCCGGGTCATACTCCCAATAGCTATAGGGTTTCTGAAAGGTTTTTTCAAAATCGTTCCTAAAATCATAACTGTAGGACCCTGTCAAGGTCAATCCCTCGATAAAGGGAAGTTCATAATCCAAAAGCAAGGTCGTCTGAATAGGATAACTCTCCTGCTTTAGGTAGCCTGCCTGGTCACGCAACAAGGGGTTTTCTTCAAACCTACCGGCAGCTATCAACCCATTTGGATATTGGGCAGTCAATACTGGTGGGGCAGAAAGGATATTGACAAAATTTACCCAGGTACCGGTAGAAGGATAGGTCCTGTCTTCCTTTCTTCCAGCCAAATTTAGAGACACCTTGAAATTATCGGTAATGTTTGCATCTAAATTTGCTCGGAGATTGACTTGGCTGTACTGGGTAGGGTTATTGACAAAGTGCCCATCCTGGTTTTGGACTCCTAGGGACATATAATACTGGATATCCTCACTCCCCCCGTTTACTGATAGGTTCACCTTGTTTTGCAGGGACCAGTTTTTCAGCGTCTCTCCTACCCAATCTGTATTGGGATGGGTCAGTGGTGAAGAGCCATCACTGTATTTTTGGATATCCTCTTCAGTATAGATTGGGGTCGTAGAGCCGTTTCTGAATTCAGCTTCGTTCCGTACCTGTGCATAAGTAGGCGCATCAAGCACATCCAATATGCGCGTAGGCTGGCTAAAACCTTGGTTGTAGCTAAAATTAAATTCTGGTTTTGCCTTTCCGCCGCGTTTGGTTTTGACCAATATCACTCCATTTGCGGCCCTCGCTCCATAAATGGCTGCGGAAGCATCCTTTAGCACAGTAATACTTTCGATCTCCTTGGGATCTATCCGGCCCAGCCCTTGCCCTGGTCGTGGCACACCATCAATCACCAAAAGTGGTTGTGAATTACCAAAGGTACTTCGGCCCCTAATGAGGATCTGGGCATCATCACGGCCCGGCTCTCCAGTCGTATTGGTGGCAATCACCCCGGGCAATCTTCCCTGAAGGGCATTGGTCACATTGGGGACTGGACTTTTGGCGATGATCTCTCCTTTGGTACTGACCACCGAACCGGTCAACGTTTCCTTCTTCTGTTCACCATATCCAACGACTACCACTTCCTCCAGTGCCTTAAGGTCTTCTTCAAGGACAATGTCCACTACCGTCTGATTGGTGATCTGTATCTCTTGGGAGACAAAGCCTACAAAACTGAATACCAGCACATCTCCCTCTACCGCATCAATTTGGTATTTCCCGTCAATATCCGTCACAGTTCCACGGGTTCCATCTTTGATTTTGACAGTAGCACCGGGTATTGGAAAATTTTCTGTATCGGTCACCATCCCAGTCACATGGTAAACAGGCCTTTCGGAAATAATCTCATCCACACTGCTATCCCCTCTGTCCTTGTTGACCACATGGATACTGTTGTTGATCCTTAGAAACTTAAGATTGGTCTGACTGGAAATCTCCCGCAGTACATCGGACATCTTTCCGTTTCGCATATCTATCGAAATGGCATCATGGGTAAGGTTCTGTATTTTCTCATTATAAGAGAACTTAAGGTTGGACTGTTGCTCCAGTTTTTGAAAGACCTCCTTGACCTGCTGGTTTTCCACCTTTAAGGATACGTTGATATCCTCAAGGCTCTCCTTTTGCGCTTTGCTTGTACTGGCCAGCAAAAACGCAGTAAAGAACAACTGCACACAAAAACCCAGTACAAAATATTTTGATAGCATAATTAATTGCCTAAGTACTCTATTTTCCATACATTGGTTTGGTTTAAGTTTTGGATTTAAACCAGTCTTTGTTCGAGATTTGGCGATTGAGACAATGACTGGGGAGGCAGCAATTCACTAAATTGCTGCCTACCTCTTAGGTAAAGCCTGTATGGTCATATAGTTTGTTTCCATGGTTATTTGGGATTAGGTATAAGAATTACTTTTTTGTCCTTAATTTGATAACTGAATTCTGAAGTCGCACTTATGCCCTCCATCACACGGTCCAGGCTTTCTTGGTAATATTGCCCCGTATAAGACCAATCACTTTGGAAATCCCGGGCACATTGGATCTTGACACCGTACCACTTCTCAATTTTATTCTTTACCTCCAAAAAGCTGTCTTCCCTAAACACGAGGTATTTGTCCTTCCAGCCCACTATCTCAAATGGATCAAATGAGGATTTCAATACCTTCCCGTCCTCCTTATAGGTCAGCATTTCATTGGGGGATAAATGGACTTGCCCACCTGTATCACGACTTACAGTGACTTTACCCTCTACCAAGGCCACCGCCACTTCTGCATCGCTCTTCACATTAAACGAAGTCCCCAGCACCTTTACGTTCACACCTTGGGTCTTTACAATAAAGGGACGTTCCTTGTCCTCGGAAACCTCAAAAAAAGCTTCCCCGGTGAGCTCTACCATTCTTATGGAATCACTGAATCTGTTCGGAAATTTCAGGTCGCTTTTTGCATTCAGGTAAACTACCGTACCATCGGACAGCTTAAAGGTGGACTTTTGGCCGGCTGGGTTTTCCTTATAAATCAATTCTGTCGCTATGGGCTCTGGAACTACCCTTTTAGGTGCAGTGACCATTTTGTAACCAAAAAATGCACAGAAAAAAAGTACCACCCCTGCTGCTATCCTTCTGAACCAAGCCCATCCGCCGTGTTTTACATCTCCCACTACCTCTTCATCCCCTCTGCTCTGCTTCAGAATGCCTTCAAGCCATTCGATTTCTTCTTGATCTGATGCATGGATTTCTTCCTTATAGCCTACCGAACTCACGACATAGTAGGCTTCCATCACTACTTCACGTTTGGCAGGATTGTTTTCCATCCATTTTTCCCAAAAATGGGCCGCTTCTTTGTCCGACGACTTGGCCCATCGCACAAAAAATTCGTCGGTCAGGAAATCCTCTATTTCAAACTCACTGTACTTTTTCATAATTCGGTGTTCTCTAATTGGTCAGAAGACAACTACTGGCATAACTTCCATCAATTGGAGAAGAATGCCTTGAGGCTTGAAATTGCTCTATAAATTAATTTTCTGGCAGACTTCACCTGTTCCATTCCCATTATTTCAGCAATCTCCCTGTAGGAAAGATCTTCTTTATACATCAGCAACACAGCTTGGCGCTGTCTACTGGACAATTGGTTCATGGCGTCCTCCAACTGTACCCTTCTTTCCTCAGATATCTCAAAGTTGATCATTTTGGTCTCAGCCGAAAGCTCGATTGGAAAATGTTCCTCTATACAATTATCGATAACTTGGAATTTCCTTTTCTTTTTTTCGAGCTCATCAAGTACAATCCTATAGATCGCCCTCATCAAATACCCTTTGATATTTTGAACATCCGCTAATGAGCGTCTTTTGTTCCGGATTCTTATAAAAAGGATATGGATCGCATCACGGGCAATATCCTGGTCCCTAGAAACTTGATAAGCATAGTTATAGAGCCCCTTCATATGCTTCCGGTAGATGTAGTTAAAGGCTGCTTCATTGCCCAGTTTAAAGGCACTCCAAATGTCAAAATCAGACTTTTCTTCGTAATACGTCATCATCTTTTGACCATAAAATTGGGTGGTTCCCTTCTCGGTCAGGGCCGGGCGCAGACGGTTATCTTGGGTATCTTTCATTTTTGGTAGTTCTGCAATTCATTCCCTTGTATCATTATGACAGCTATCCTGGATAAAATGACCCCATTAGCTCCATATATTTTCCAAAGGATTTATTGACCTGAATCATAAAAGTAAAAGGTACCATTGAATTGGCACCTTTTACAGTAAAAATAGTCATAATTACACGAAACTACCCAAAGTCATTTACTTAATCACTTTCTATATTAGCTTCCAACTAAGGTATAGGCCTCTCCCTTGACCGTTTCAATGTCATACAGGTTTGTGTCATTGATGAACGCTTTACCGTCTCCTTCCCCTGAATGGACCAATGGTTCTTTTATTTGGGCTACCTCAAAAAACGCGTTTGTGTTGGTTCCATTGGCCTGTGCAAGTTTTCCACCATCAATGCTAAGGGATCCTTCGGACCTGATCCTAAGGTTTCCTCCTATCGTCGAACGGATCACGCATTTTTTGACCTGACCGTTTTCCCAAGTAAGCTCCTCCAAAACAAAGCCTCCCCTGAGTCGAAGACCGCTCACAGAACCATTTTCCCAAGCGGAAGGGAGTGCAGGCAATAAATGGACAGCCCCATCGTGGCTCTGTACAATCATTTCGGCAATCCCAGAGGTACATCCAAAGTTTCCGTCAATTTGGAATGGAGGATGCGCATCGAACAGATTGGGATAGGTGCCGCCATTCTCCCCATCTTCTGTAATGGCTGGGGTAAGTTGGTCATGGATAAGCTTGTAAGCCCTATCGCCGTTCAACAGTCGTGCCCAAAGATTGACTTTCCATCCCATAGACCAACCAGTGGACTTGTCTCCCCTTGCTACCAAAGAAGTCTTTGCTGCCTCAAACAAGTCCGGATGTTGGAAAGGCGAAATCTGGTTACTGGGGTAAAGACCATAAAGATGGGAAACATGACGGTGTCCACTGGATGGATCGTCCCAATCGTGCATCCATTCCTGAAGCTGGCCCCAGTTGCCGATTTGCATGGGAGGTAATTTGCCCAATTTTTCCTTAACGGCCTTTACCAATTCCTCATCTTTTCCCAACTGCTCCGCGGTCTTGATAAAGTTGGTAAACACATCGAAAACCAATTGGTTATCCATGGTAGTCCCTCCCGCAATGGTTGTTCCTCCATGGTGCGAATGCTCCGGAGACATGCTCGGCACTACGATCGACCAACCTTTTTCAGGTTCCGGTTGGAGGATATCATGGTAGAATAAGGCCGCTCCCTTAAATACATCATAGTTGTCTTCCAAAAATTGGATATCGCCCGAATAGAGATAATGTTGCCAAAGATGCTGGGAAAGCCAGGCGCCCCCCATTGGCCAAAGCCCGTAGTGAGCGCCATCCACTGGCCCGGTTATTCTCCAAAGGTCGGTATTATGGTGGACGTTCCAACCTCTGGCTCCGTACATGCCTTTGGCTGTTTCCTTTCCGCTTCTGGACAGCTCATTTACCATTTCAAAAAGCGGTTCATGCATTTCTTGAAGATTGGTCACCTCTGCCGGCCAGTAGTTCATCTCCGTGTTGATGTTAATGGTATACTTGCTGTCCCAGGGAGGCGAAACCATATTGTTCCATATTCCCTGTAAGTTGGCAGGTTGTCCTCCCTGTTGCGAACTTGAAATCAGTAAATACCTACCAAATTGAAAATACATCGCTACTAAGGATGGATCATTTGATTGGCCAAATTCTTCCAGTCTGACATTGGTGGGTTTCCTTACCGAATCCGTTGTTCCAAGGTCCAATTTCACCCGATTAAAAAATCCCTGGTATTTTTCGATATGGGAGGATTTGAGTTCACCATAATCCTTTGACATGGCATTTTTCAATTTTTGACTGGCATTGTCGAGGGTGCTGTCATCCAGATTTCTGTAATTATCGAAGTTGGTCGTCAAGGAAATAAAAACCAAGGCTTCATCGGCATTGCTGACACCAATGGAGTGGCTGTTATTGGCCAATTCCCCTCCCTTCGGAAGAATACTGACGACTCCCCTGAACTTTACCTTTCCCTCTTTGTTGTCCACTCCTCCAGAAGTTCCTGTGAGAATGAGCTGTTGGTCCTGCGCCTCTACATTGAATTTCTTCTGCGGAGAGTCTGCACCGATCTCGAAGCTGACGGCCCCGCCTTTATTGGCCGTAATCCGAATGACAATAACATCATCAGAAAGCGATGCAAAAGTTTCCCTTTTGAATTGGGTTCCCTTGGTCGTAAAACGGGTAGTGGTCACCGCTTTTTCCAGATCCAAGTCCCGATAGTAGTCCGTAAAACCGTCAAGTGCACCAAAGTCAAGGTACAGGTCCCCTACCGTTTGATAAGGCATTCCATAGTTATTCCCTTCATCGGCATGACGTGGGAGGGCTTTCATCGCCAATGCTTCTGCCTCCTTGTGTTTTCCTGCATAGATAAGTTTTCTAAGTTCAGGCAAAAGTGGCTGGAGTTCCGGAAGTACATTATTGCCCGGTTCTCCGGCCCAAAAAGTCTCTTCGTTCAATTGGATATGCTCCTTTTCGGGTGTGCCGTATACCATGGCTCCCAAGCGTCCATTGCCTATGGGCAAGGCTTCATTCCAATTTTCAGCAGGCCTGTCATACCATAGCTTTAAGTCCTTATGATCGGTATTACCTTCTTCCTTGGCGGTAGTGCAGCTTAGGCTGACTGTGCAAAGTACACTTACTGCCAGTATCATATTCTTTACGTGTTCCATGTAATCCTGGATATTGTTTATTTGTTTCAAACTTCATTTATACCATTGTAATTCACCATCCGAACGCTCTTCTACCCTCTTGAATATTTCATCAAGGCTATAGGCAGTACTATGTTGGCCGTCTAATTGGACCGACCACGCCACCCTTTGGTCCTGCTCTGCACCGGGGCCATTTGAATTTAATTCCGCATAGAAAGCGGTCTTTTCATTTTCAGGATTTCCCCAATTGTGCCATCCCCGGGGAACTATATGGTCTCCCATTTCACAGTTCACAAAAACCGTTTTGGCATAAGGCCTCCAAGGCCTGCCAAGATAAACTTTCTTTACCTCATGTTCTGATGTAAGTTGGCAGTTCTTAAATACATAGCCATACTTGACATGCTTGGGTGTGGATGCTGCTGTAATAAAAGAATCCTTCTTTGAGTGGATAATACAATGATCAAAAACCGCGGTGGCCCCTCCAAAGATAAAATCTGTCGTTCCTTCAATATAGCAATTGCGGAAATACTGCCGGCTGCCTTCACCAGCGGCAAACATGGTGTCCTGATTCCCTATAAACCGGCAATTTTCGAAAACCAACCGGTCTCCATCGGCATGGAGGGCAACGGCCTGGCCAACTGGACCTGCTGAATTTTCGATGGTTAAATCCTCAAATCTAAGGGAACTTCCCGACACTTTTAAGGTATAGGAATCAAAGGTGCCTATCTTAGCCTTTCCTGCGTAATCATCATAGCGGATGATCGTTTGATCAGCTCCTGCTCCTTTGAAAGTGACATTGGTCAGTGTTGCAGGGATTTCTACCTTTTCTACATAAATCCCCGGCCTGATCATTACGGTCACCGGATGGGGAAGATAGACCCTCAGCGCTTCAATGGCATCAGCCAGATAAATAAAATCTCCGCTCCCGTCCCGGGCTACGACAACATCCTGTTGGACGGTTCCCTTGATGACCTTTACCTTACCATCATCATAATGATTATATAAATTTTGGCACCTGCCTTGGTTCAGGAATAGAAAAACAGCTAAGAGAGCCCCCATCCCAACCACTGTTTTCCCGGATGCTTTTCTCCGATATCCTGTGCCTGGAGCATATTTTTTTGACAATGTCATTTTATGGTTCTATTTATGATTTTATGGCCCATTAGGGAGAACTTTTATGTATCCCCTCTCTCAGGAATAGGACGGGATAAATTATTACAATGACCCCATATGCTTAATAATAATCCAATACAATGATTTCCTGCCAAGAAAATCAAAAAGGCTACCTGCAGATGCGGATAGCCTTTCCTTTTCAAAACCCAATCAAAATGTTACCATCCTGTCTCGATGAATTGCGTGCTAAATCCCGAAACACACCACATTACTTTGATCAATGAAGAACTTCCCTGATCAGGATCTTGTCTACTCTTCACTGTACCACCATCTTGGATCTCCTGCTACTCCTCTGCCGCCAAATCCTGAATCTGGATTGAGGGTAAAATCTCTGTTATCAGGGTCCAAGAACAGCTCGTAGGTAGTCCCTTGAAACAGCGTAATATTGGCAAAATCGTACCTGTTGATCTCAAGGTCAGTCGTAATATAGCTTCCCCCAAAGGAAACATTCAATCCGGTCTGTCCCATATCAAAGCTCAGTGAATTGACAGACGCCCCTCCATTATTACCGGCAAATATATTATTGGTCGTGGTCACTGATAGTAGAAGGTTGTTGGTGTCCATTCGGAGCAATTGGCTCATTGAGGTGGACAGGTTCACAAAAGTGCAGTTGCCAATATGGACTTCACCAATACTGTTCCGGACATCCATTAATTGGGTAGCCAGTTCGGTCAGGGTACTGTTGGTGAAGGACAAGGTGTCCAGCGTAGGAGTGCTGCCGCCAATATTGACTACTCCATAGCCTCCCACATTGTCGATCTGACAATTTTCGAACAACACATTGGTTATATCAATCTGATTATTGCCCAGGCGCACAATACTCCTAAAATCACTTAACCTGCTGTTTCTGAAAATTATTTCGTCCAATTCAGTCCCATCATCACCGATAAAGATAAAATACCGTCCGTAGTCCCCAGTGACTTCTACATTCTCGAAAATAAGATCGTCAAAATTCAGATCACTTAGCCTAACCTCTTCTAAATTAAGATGGGGCAATTCTCCGTTTACATCAGGAGAACCGGTAAAACTCAAGCCTGTCACCCCATTTGGAATAGTAAACGAACCCAGTTCATATGGCGCTTGCCCAGCGAACGAAAGGATAAGTTCTGAATATCCTTGGCTTACTGCATTTTCTATGACGGTAGACAAGTCATCACCGACATTTACATCGATCACAAACCCTCCGGCAATTCCACTGGTCTGTACCGAAAGGGTCCCCCTTACTTTCTCATTGTTATAAATTTGGGCCATATACTCCACCCCAGGACTTAGTCCTTCAAATACGGCCCTGCCTGTAGTAATTTCCTCAGGAGAAAGGCTCTTCTCGATCAAAACTTCTTCAGTCAATGGATCACTCAATATCAACGTGGTCACCCGATCAGAAGGAGCCCATACCATTTCCAAACGATTAGTATAGGCCACATAAGAGGTAAACAGTTGTTCGGCAGGTGTTTCGAAAAACAGTTCATTAAAACCTGATTCCAGTCCTGTGCTGATGTCCACAGCATACATGCGCACCGAATAGGCTGTAGTTCCGTCCAACTCTTCGAAAACCGTCCGGTATTCTGTTTTGGTCGACTGGGTAGAAGCGGAAAAAGGAGTCAGCGTATCGGCCAGTACCTCCACGGTTTTCACAATTTCAGTGAACTGCAAACTATCCTCGCTAAATTCGAAAATATATTTATCGGCATCGACCACTTGATTGTACTTGAGCTCTACCGCGGTGGGCAAGGCCTCTACTACATCAAGCACCAAAGAACGGAAAAGCCTGTTATGACTTGGGTCCACTGGCCAGTCATTGATGTCATCCATACAGGAAAACATGAGGGTAGATAGCAATGCCACTACCCCTAGCATTATATTTTTCAGTTTCATCGTTTTATATCTTTAGGTTCCCAATATGTACCATCAATAGCCAAAGGAATTTTGCAGGTACCCTTTGGACTCGTAGATATCCTCATAGTATATCGCAAATGGGTGGCGATAATAACAGGTATTATTGCCCATCTCAAATTGCACCAGATTAGATAGAATTTCATCACCATGGCGAAGCTGACCCATAAAATCACTATAGTCATAAGACGGATTTAGCCCAGTGGCTGCCAGCAAGGTCCTAACCGGCCAATCGATATAATTGGTATTGTTGCCTTCCTCCGGCTTGGCAGCCTGCTCTGGAAACCAGCTCACAGATTGGAAATCCCCTCCTGGATCTGCCGGAAGGTCTCCATAATAGTTGACCGACTCGGTATCGATATACTCACCATTATTTTCCATCTTAAAATAGACGGTCGACGGAAAGTCGCTTGGACTGTAAACCTTGTCAAAGATGTTTACGGATTGGTTGTGGTCGAGCATCAGGCATAACGTCCTTTTCATCTCCTCTATCTTTTCGTAAAGCAAGCCCCAGCGCACCAAATCCTGTTTACGGATAGATTCGCATCCAAACTCCCAGGCCCTTTCATTAACAATTGCCCTAAAGAAGTCCGAATCATAATTTTTGATTTTGTCCGAGCCGGCACCAAATGCCCGTTCACGGACCTTTTCCAATGCTTGTCTAGGTGAGATCCCTGCAATAGGGTCCACCGCGTCAGGGCCTTCCAGTTCGTTCATGGCCTCTGCAAACATCAGGTAAACGTCCGAATACCGCATCAGTATCCAGTTGACGCCTGTAGATACCCTGGACGTAGCTGTTTTGTGCAGGTTCAAATAACTGTCGCTCATCCAATAAATACGCCATTTTGCAAACTTGACATCCAACGGATTGGTACTCATGTCCTCTTTGTTTTCTGAGGTGTACCTTAACCATGTCAGGGTCACGTCCCTTCTTTTGTCCTGATCATCAAAGGAATAGAAATAATAGGCTGTAGAAGTTACATAACCTCCCCCAAATCCACGGGTTCCGTATTTGGAATTCCCATCCACTGGATACCCCATTAGTGACCCGATATCTCCATTGTTGCCCAGACCAAAGGCCACCTCAAAGAGATTTTCATTCGCTGCATTAGGCTCCAGGCCACAGACCGATTTCCATATATTTTCATATTCGGAATCCAAGGCATGTGGATTCTCCCCACTTCCAATAATCTCGGCACATTGGCGGGCAGCTATTTGATAATATTCCTTCCAATTATTGGACCTGCCCACAAAATACCCACCCGTTTCGGGAATGGTCGGATGGTGCTCCACGTCGAGATCAGGAAAAGTATTGCCGTCACGAAGAGACCATCCCCCAGCAAATAAGGCCACACGAGCCAATAGGCCTTTTGCAAATCCCTTGGTGATCCGCTCACTGGTAGAATATTCCGGCATTTGGTTTAACCATGGCAAGTATTCCTGCGCTTCCTGAAGATCTTTCAGCAGCTGTGCATAGATCACATCCCTATCGGTCTTTTCCATATATACATTGGAGAGATCAGATTGGGAGGCTTGGGTTTTGAAAGGCACATCGCCCCAATATCGTACCAGCTCAAAATAAGCCATAGCCCGCATGGTGAGGGCCTCCCCAAGATAGGCCTTCATTACTGCTGGAGAGGTTTCCAATATGGGTGAATTCCTGATACCGTCCACAGCGGTATTGGCCAGTTCGGCAAACTCATACAACCTCTGCCAGATGGTGGTCCTGTTATAGCTGTCATCATAAAAATTCCCCGCTCCATAGTCACTGGAGTTGGAATTGTAGTTTGTCGTACTGAAGGAGCCGTTGCTCTCGATATCTGATACTCCTTGCCAATTTACCGATAGTTTCTGACCATAGATATAACTATCGGTCATTTTGGAATATACGCCCATAATAGCGGCCTTGGTCATGGAAGTGGTGTTAAAAACCACCTCGGAGCTTAGTGACGAAGGTGACTCAGTGGTCAGAAACTCTTCACATGATGTCAATATGAAGGTTGAAAACAGAACAATAATTATTTTCCTCATGGTCTGGTTCTTTTTTAAAATGTGATGTTTACACCGGCCAAAAATGTTCTGGCCTTGGGATAGGCAGAATAGTCCACCCCAGGGGTAAGCGGAGTTGACCTTCTGGTATCCACTTCGGGATCCTGTCCGGAATAATTGGTCCAGATGGCAAGGTTATATCCCGAGAAATAAATCCTGAGATTTTGCACCAGGAACTTTGTAGTCAGACTTTCGGGCAAGGTGTACCCAAGCGTAAGGGTATTGAGCCGTAAGAAAGACCCATCCTCGACTGCCCACTCGGTCAAGATAGAACGGTTGGTAATCGGGTGCCATAACGTTGCATCCTGGTTCAGTACCTGGAGTCGTTCGGGATCAGCTTCGTTTCCAAACATTACATTATAACCGGTTACCGGGTCGATGGTAGTAAAACGGTTGTCCAAGCTCATCAGGCTGCTCAGGTTCTGGTACCTTTTGGCTCCTGTAAAAGTGGTATAATCGACCTTGTTGGCATTATAAATATCATTGCCATAGGACCAATTTAACATTGCCGATAGGTCAAAACCTTTTAAAACTGCATTAAGGGTAAAACCTCCGGTATGTTTGGGCATGGTATTGCCGATGACTGTACGGTCTTCATCCGCTGATATCTGGGAGCCTTCCCCGCTTAATTTTTTCACCTTGATATGTCCTGGCCCAAAATAATTGCCGGAAGTCGTAATGACCGATGACACATCAGCCACCCCTTCCTTAATGATCCACTTCTTTTGGGTCTCGTCAAAGGTGAAATCATCAAACGAATACATGCCATCACCCACGAAGCCATAAATTTGGCCTATGGGCTCTCCTACCTGTGCCCTAAAATCATCTGATCCCAGGTCCAGTCCCCATCCAGAAGAAGCGATCAGGTAATCCGAACCGTCCAATTGTTCGATTTTGTTCCGGTTAAATGCTATATTGAAATTTGCCGATAGCTGGAAGTCACCCCGGTCGATAATGTATCCAGTAGCTGAAATTTCTATTCCCTTGTTGGATGTACTTCCTACATTTTGGTACTGGGATGAATAGCCCGAGTTGGCAGGAAGGACTACTGCCAGTATCAAATCCCTAGTGACATCCCTATAGATGTCAATGGTCAGATTTAGGCGGTTATTGAACAGTGCCATGTCAAGGCCGATATTGCTGGACACCTTAGTTTCCCAGGTGAGGTTTTCATTTTTCAATACCGATGAAGGCTGCAAGGCACTTTGTGCAGTTTCTCCGATATAGATCAAGCGGTTATCCCCACTTTGAAAACTGTACTGCTGCCTCCAGTAGGATCCTACCCTTGCATTGCCCACTTCACCATAACTTACGCGCAGTTTGGCATTGCTCAACCAATCCAATTTTCCTTTCAAAAAACGTTCTTCAGAAATCTTCCAGGCAAAGGCCCCAGCAGGGAAAAATCCCCACCGATTTCCCGGAGCAAATACATTCTTCCCGTCTTCCCTAGCGGTAAAGGTAAAAATGTACTTGTCAGACAATAGATAATTAAACCTCCCGAAAAACGATGAGGTACGGGAAGGCTCTCCTATATCGGTATAAGTCGGCAGAGGGGTTCCATAATTCCACATTGCAAGCACATTGTTTGCATTAAAATCACCTGGAAAAAACTTAGACTCTGATCTCATGGAGTTCCTTTGGGTATTGTATACCTCTTGACCGATCAGGAAATTGAACTCATGCTTCCCGTCTTGAGTGGAAAAATCATAATTCAAGGTATTCTGGATGCTCCATCGCTGACCTTTCTGATCCGTTCTTCTGGCTACAGGCTGTCCGCCGTTGGCACTGGCTTCCCCAGTATTCTTCAGCCAGATATTATCCGTATAATCCTTGCTAAAACTGTAAGTCCCGCGGGTTCTAAAAGTTAGTCCTTCCACAATGTCCCATGTGACACCGAGATTATAGATGTTATTAAACCGATATTGCTTTTTATACTCATTGGTAATATTATAAATGGGATCGTTCAAGGAGCTCAATGCTTCCGCCGAATTGATATCCTCAGTCCCGGCCAGGGAAGACTCGGGGATATAGGTAAGACTCCTCACCGGGGCATATTTCACCCCATCCCGCAACATCCTTCCACTGGATACACTAGGGCCAGTGATAGTGGTATTGGACATTCTCGAATACAGGTCAACCTTTAACCTGTCACTGATTTGCTTGTTGATCTTTATACTTATATTGTCTCTTTTATAGGCAGAGTTCAGCATAATGTAATTTTCATCATCCCGCGTATAGTTTACCAGGTACTGGAGAGATTCATTTCCCCCGGACAATCCTACATCAAAATGTTTCTGGACTCCTGTATTGCCATAAAGCTGTTTCTGCCAGTCATTACCCCCCTTGGATTTGTAAATATCCACGTCATCCCATAGTCCGTACATTCCATAGAATGAAGTTCCCGTGACGGATGGCCCTGGATCCAATTCTTTTTGGTAATGGACATATTCATAAGGAGAGAGTACATCAGTAAGATTATAGACCTCTCTCATGCCCACATAGGAATTAAAAGTCACTTCAGTTTTTCCGATTTTTCCGCTTTTGGTGGTGACCAGGATCACACCATTGGCCCCCTGTGCACCATAAATCGCTGTGGCCGAAGCATCCTTCAGTACATCTATGGTCTTAATATCCGCAGGTGGAATATCGTTGATACTGCTTACCTGGAAGCCATCGACAATGTACAAAGGAGAATTGTCCTGTGTAATGGACCCGCCTCCACGAATCCGTACCTTCATTTCGGCATCCGGAGACCCCTCGGTAATGGTCACATTCACCCCGGCAATTCTTCCGGCAATCGCCTGTAGGGGGGATACCACTGGAATGTCCTTCAGCTCTTCCATATCCACTGAGGATACTGCTCCGGTAAGATCACTTCTTTTCGTGGTTCCGTAGCCGATCACAACCACTTCATCCAAGGCATGAAGGTCCTGCTTAAGTTCAATGCTAAGGCTTTGTTGTCCAGAATAGACTAACTCCTGCTGGAGAAAGCCAACAAAACTGAAGGTAAGCGTTTCACCTTCAGCAACTTCTATTTTAAATTTTCCGTCGATATCTGTTACCGTCCCCCTCAATGTTTCCTTTACCCGTATGGTCACCCCTGGAATTGGTTGACCATCCTGATCGGTAATGGTCCCGGTGACCTGTTCCAAGACAGTTTCATGTGTCGATCGTTCAGAAGATTTATTTTTATTCCCAGCTGCAGTGACATGGATGTTATCATTGATCCGTAGAAAATTGATATCAGACTGAAGTGCAATGGCCTTAAGTACATCTGACATATTGCTGTTCGATAGTTCCAAATTGATCGAACCACCTTCGATATTCTGAAATGATTCATTATAGGAAAACTTCAAATTGGATTGGGCTTCAAGGTTTGAAAAAACCTTCTTGAGTTTCTGTTTTTCTGCTTTAATGGAAATGTCAATGTTTTTAAGACTTTCCCTTTGGGCATTGATTGGATTGGCCAGTAAGACAGTCGACATAAACAGCTGTACAATAAAGCCGATCAAGAAAAAGTTTGACAGCTTTAGCAAAGGCCGGGGTAATATTTTTTTCATAATTTAAGTGTTTGGGATAGAACATCTTTAATGGAAGTTTTGCTTTTTCCATGGCAGTTAAGCCAAGAAGCATTTTTCCCCATCTTAAGAAGTGTCCCATTCAGTGATGTATTTCATGATATTTTGGGTTAGTGGATGTTTGGAATCGGCATGACAAAACCTCATAGATCTGATTGAGCATGACCTACCCTACATGTATTTGTAACAGCATGGTCATTGGTTGAATTACTCAATTGGGATCTATCAGGTCGAAATGGCGACCCTTTGATCATTTTTAGAAATTAAAAACTGTGGCAAGATCCAGTAACAAACTGGTCAACTTGTTCGGGCATGAACAATTTTAGGGTCAATGATTATTTTAAACATAATCCGGTATGCTACCGATTCATAAAAGTGACGGGTAAACTTCAGGAAGTGACCCCAAATAAAAACTATTTTTTTTCACTCCTACCAAAATTTATCCGCTTACTTATATGACACATACAATTCTGACTTTGCCTAATGGAATGATTTGACATAGGTTCATCGGATTATAAATGGTCACAAAGCTGGGAGAACACCGCCCCAGCCTTTTTCGGGTTGTCCTGAACAGCCAGCCCTGTGTGCCTTATTTGGCACTATATAAAAAATAAAGGCCCATAAGATATTAATGTACTGCTATTTATGATAAAAGGTAATAGTCGCACCAGAACAGATGTCGCACCTTTTCCTGGGGGATTTGCGGTTGCTGGAGAATCTGTATGTTATGTTGAAGTCGAGGAAGTTGATTTGATTTTAGGTGGCTACCAGACTTATTGATTAAATGGGCTGAAACCTTTAATATGTTCATTTTTTAAAAAAAATAAACATATTTTGATAGCAATCTTTGGTCTCCGGATCCAGGTATTTCGCCCATACTTCGGTCGATACCTTGTCACCGGGTTTAATCCCGATATATGGAGTTACTACCTTGGGAAGTGGTTGGAGGAAAACCAATACAGGTACAGGCCGGGAAGCCCGCTGGGCAAGGCTATACACTATGCCCGCTCCAGGTGGGCGGGGTTAAGTGCCTATACGCTTCACGGACAGATGGAGCTGAATAATAATCTTGTGGAAAATGCTGTCCGGCCCTTGGCAATCGGCAGAAAAGCCTTCCTTTTTGCCGGATCGCACCAAGCCGTAGAGATGACCGCAGCCATGTATTCCTTTATGGCCAGCTGCAAAAAGAACAATGTCAATGAGTTTGAATGGCTCAAGGATGTTTTTGAAAGAATTCAAAGCCACAAGCAAAAAGACCTCTACCAGCTTCTCCCTTCAAACTGGGTACAATACCGGCCTAAATAAAAAATTAAAATTCCTACAGGAAGATACATGGGTTCGTCCGATGGATACAGTTCTTTGACCTAAGTCAGGGAACTTTCAATTTAGGGGATGAAACTACTGGACTTGATTGGGGAATTACCGAGCCGGGTAAATTAACCGTCAGGGGAGCTGTGTTTGCTGAAAATGCTGATATCACAAACCTTCGGGTAGAAAGTTTAAAAACGGAAAATACTGGCCAAAGAGTCGAAATTATTGCTTATGATGAAAACGATGATCCAGTACATAATATTAGGTTCTTCAATGAAAATGGCGATTTGGCGGTAGAGGTCGATCAAGATATTGACAGTGACTTTGAGGGAAATCCTATTGCTGGTATTAAAGCCTCAAACCCAGGTGATATAGATAAACCATCTGTTATGTCAGGTAATGGGGTGTTTTCAAGCGGTAGCGCATCAGATGTGGTTTCAGCTTCAGCGGGTATACCAAAACACAATTGCAGTATTGGAGGTAGATTAGATCAAAGAAATATAGATCCAAATGGTGTTAGTGCAGGGGTAATGGGATGGAACATCAAGTGACGCCAGCAAAAGCTACGGAGGTTGGTTCAACAGCTTATTTGCAGGGGGATTAAATTTCAGTGTAAAACAGGTATCAACAAATTACACCTGCTCAGATAAAGACACCTACCTATCGAGCTACAATACATCAAGGGTTTCCATTTCATTGCCACCTAACCCGTATCCAGGTAAATGGGTGTTGATTAGGAGGAATAACAATGCGGCAATAGATGTTTTGGGCAACGGGAAACAAATATTACATGGAGGTCTGGTAAATCAATATCCCTTAGATTCTTCTAGTGGTAAGGGGAGAATGGCATTTTTGATTTATGATGGCACTTATTGGACGTGGAATTTCCTTCATCTGTAGCACACCACCGCTAAATAAAACATCAATCCACTTTTTAAAATGTCAGTCAGGAAAGGGGGCTCAGTTTGTGAGTGCCCTTTTTTTGTAAGTTCTTCAGGATCTCAATTTCTATTAGGTGTATAAAACTCAATAAACTTAAGGATGAACAATAATGAGGTAGTAGTAAAAACCAAATACTTTAAAGGGAGAATTTCCAAAATGATAATACGAGAAAATCTATTTATGCTACCTAAGGTTAGGTCTTGAATTAAGAACAAAACCCCAAACACTGCCATAAATGAACCAACAAGGGACAGTATGTTAAGAATTTTATTCATTTTTTATTTAACTCCTTAAAAAGCTTAATAAGTTCTTCAGGATCTTTAATATCTAGATTTTTTGTGTGGTTCTCCAAGAGTTTTTTCTTAGCTTTTATATTCGAATTAACCCTCAGAAATCCTCCAATTTTTTCAATAATTCCATCCGTATTGATGCCAAAATTAACATTCTTCATTTTTAGACTAGCTCCCCCACCAGCAATTGAAACAATAATTAATCCTAAAAGAACTATCCCAGAAATATCCATTCCAGATATTTCAATAAATCCTGGAGATTGCACGTCTAATTTGACATTAAACTCATCTGATTTAATTTTCAGGCTCTCAACCTTGCAAAATTCATCTAATATATCGAGAGAATAAAGTCCAAACTCAAATAGGTTTTTCGCTGGAATATCTTCCTCAGCTTGAACCTCAAGAACTAAATGGGCTTTACCTCCCTTTACAAAAAAAGAGCTTATTTCCTTATCGATTTGCTCGGCATAACCCGAAGCGTCAGAAATTGCTAAATGTGAAAACATCAATTTATAGAGATGAGGATCTAATTTATTCCTGCCAATGGTTTTTAACCACCTAACTTTCTTTCTCTTAGAAAAAGCACACTTATCGTTGCTATATATATCTGAATAACTTGGAGTTTCAACAACTTCTCCAAAGGCAATTATATCCGAATTTTCACTGGGAATTAAAACAATGTCATTTTTCTTAATATCATAGGCGAACTTTAATAATTGGTTAGCAGCATAACCTGGCCTAGATTCGTCTGGGTAATGTTTAGAAATTATTTCCCTTAAAATCTGAAACCCTGTTTTATTATCTGTTTTTCCTTTTGCAACATCAGACAGTTTTATTTTCTCCCACCCAACTGCAATAAACTCCCCATCGAAGAAAGACTCATAATACAACCCACCTTTTGTTCTAACCAACCAATACCCTCTATCCTCCTTTACTTTAGGAAGTTTTTCTAATATTTCGGAAATAGTCATTAAGGTTTCTTTTTATTTTTCTAGTAGATTGACGGTGCAATATAAAGTAACTCCAATAATAAAAAAATACCCAAATAGGGGTATTCCCTTATTTACTTTCCCTACGTATATTTAAGGATGACTTAAAGAAAACAGATCAAAGCAATAATTTATTAGGCTAATATTATGACAGGTTTCGAAATTGCATCTTTGTTTGTAGCAGGAATTTCATTGGCCATTAGCCTCATAGCTGTATTTCTTTCCGGTAAAGCTAATAACACTAATAAAAATATGTTCAGGCGACAAGGAGTAATTGATTTACACATGGCATGGCAAGATATAAGTGAAATAGATAAAGACAATCTTATAGGTCCAGACATTGTTAAAGCAGTTAATGCATTATCTCTAACGGCTTCCCTTTGGAACCACGATATAATTGAAAAA
This sequence comes from Echinicola soli, assembly GCF_006575665.1. Taxonomy (NCBI): domain Bacteria; kingdom Pseudomonadati; phylum Bacteroidota; class Cytophagia; order Cytophagales; family Cyclobacteriaceae; genus Echinicola; species Echinicola soli. The sequence continues at coordinate 1,587,388 of NZ_CP041253.1, read as the reverse complement.
AATATCCTGTATCAAACCTATTGGACTTCTTATAAAGATTTATACGACACCCTGATCAACATTAATGATTTAATTCCAGGCCAAAAAAAAACCTGTAGAAGTCTCATGACAGCAGAAATCACTAAGGCCTACGAAGGAATGAAGAACGCTGATTTAAACACAATAACCCAAACTAAACTATAATATGAAAGAACAAGACGTATACCAAAAATTAAAAGAGGCTCTTGAGGCTGTTGAAAGCTATGAAAAAGACCTAAAGGAAAAAAAATCTGGAGTTTGGAAAAATGACATAGATGAAAAACTTAAAAAGCTCAATGAAAAAAGACATGTTCTTGCGGCTTCCGGAGAAGTCTGTTCATGCTGCGGAGGAAGCGGTAGATCTTAAAATAAAACTATGATAACACCGGCAAAAATTTCTTCTAATTTCAATGGTCTTGATGAATTAAAAAGAGCTATTAGAAATACCATTGGAAAAGTCCCTATTGATGTAGTTGAATTAAAGTTCACTGAAGAAAGGGATTCTGAGAACAAAGTCTTCATTTAAACTTTGAATTTGAACTGATTCCCAAATCAGTAAAACAATGGCATTGTCAAATGTTCTATGATAATGGTACAAATTTCTCTGACCCGAAGACGTATGTTCATCCTGTTGACGCTATATCATTCGAAAATCTCTTCGAAATAATCGAAAAAGATATTGAATCATATTACCAAACTTGGACAGACTTAAATGGGGAAATTAGCTGATACTCGATCACCTGCACCGTCCCCCAGATAGAAGAAACCTGAATATCTGCTGTAGTGATTCACTACGGCAGCGGGGCAAGTGTCCAGTAAGCACATTTATTTTTGTTTGATGGTCATTTGATGGCTTGGTGAATACTGCCATTTTAAATGACGGCAGGGGCCGGTAGTAGTGGACGTCCTTATAAAGGGAGTAACGACTTGTTACTCCCTTTTTGCTGTTTGCCGCTTATTTGATGAATAAAAATATAGTTCTACCAGCGGTAACAAACAGGTTTTGAAAAATTCTTAAATTGATATTTCCTTTTAAATCAATGGGTTATACTCATTGAAAATGTTTAATTCAAAATCGTTTGTTATGAAAAAGTATCCGATTAATTTTCTAAAAAACTACGCTTATTATAAAGAGTATCTTGGTAAAGATTCCCCTGTTGAAATATCCGATAAAATGCAGGAGAGGATAGACTTTTGCAAAAAGTGGACAGGAAAAGAGGTTACGATGTTGGACATACAGGAAAACTTGGAAGAAATTAAAAGGTTATGGGATTGGGGATTTCATGTAGTATTTGATGGCGATTCAATTTGGGTAGTGGATAGGGAAACCAGTTTTGGGAAGGTGTAAAAACGGAGTTTTCGGAGGTTTAAAAAGCAAAAAAATACCGTGATCATGGTATTTCATTTTTATTCAAATAGGCATACATTTATTTGTAAAAGAAACTACAATGGGCAAATATACAGAATATCTTGAAAAGAGATTTGATTTTAACGGAATTAATCAAGAAAGAAAAAAGCAGTTAAAGGAGATTTCCAGGTTGAGGGGAGGAAGAGATCTATTGGTTTATGCAGCAGATCTATCCCCGAGAATCAATGCCCCAATCTCTATTGAATTCGCAGATATTATGCCATTCAAAGATCAGCTTAATAACCTAAAGGGCAATGCTATTGATATTATTTTAGAAACTCCTGGTGGGTCGGCTGAGGTAGTTGAAGATTTGGTAGATTTAGTTAGGTCTAAATACAAACATGTTGGAATAATAATACCAGGTTCGGCTAAAAGCGCTGGAACTATTTTTTCAATGGCAGGTGACGAAATATTAATGGGCCCGTCGTCATCACTGGGGCCAATTGATGCCCAGATAATGAACCATAATAAAAGATATTCAGCAGAGGGCTTTTTAACAGGTCTCAATAAAATTAAAGAAGAAGTAGAAAGAACCAAAAAATTAAATCCGGCATACATTCCTATATTACAGAACATTTCCCCGGGAGAAATACAACATTGTGAAAATGCTCAAAACTTCTCTCAAAAATTGGTGACCCAATGGCTATCAAAATATAAATTTCAAGATTGGGAAACTCATAGTTCAACTCGAAAGTCTGTCACAACAGATGAGAAAGAAAAACGAGCTAGAGAAATTGCAGCTAAGCTTTGCAATCACTCGGCTTGGTTAACGCATGGAAGATCTATTAAAATTAAAGATTTTCAGAAAATGAGGCTTTTAATTACCGATTACTCCAAAACTCCTGAACTTGACAATGCTATTACAAATTATTATACATTATTAAGAATGACTTTAGAGTCTACTAACATGTATAAGCTATTCGAAACTCCAAACACTCAAATATATCGATACTCGGTTAACCCTGGAACACCTCCCGAGTTAACTCAGAAAAAACAAAATCAAATCGTTGAGGTGAAATTCACCTGTCCAAAATGCAAATCGTCACAGATATTGCAAGGTAATTTTGATAAAAATATTCCAATCAAAAATGGAAATATTCCTTTTCCAAAAAATAGCAAATATACTTGTCCAAGATGTGGAAATTTTGCTATTTTGGGTCAGTTAAGGATGCAAATTGAGTCTCAATTCAGAAAACCTTTACAATTTTAACCAATAAGAACATGTCAGAAACAAGTAATTATGAATTAATTTTTTCCAAACTTGAAGCAGCAAAAAGGGAGCAATCAGAAAGCTCCGGATTTGAAATCGAAGAGTTTGACTTGGTTGATGAAAGTATTCAGGAACTCATTAACATTCAAAAGGATATGATGAGTAATGATTTCAATATAACATTTACGACTACTTAAAAAATTTATTTCATAATTACCTAACCGCAGACATTAGCTGCGGTTAGGTAATTAGCTTCATTCCCTTTTTACTAGACCGTCCCCCAATCCATCCCCCAAAAAGAAAAAACCCCAAATACTGAACGTATAAAGGGTTTTTTGTAGCCCCTGTTGAACAAATGTCGAACCTTTTTATACGGGATTTGCGGTTGCTGGAGAATCTGTATGTTATGTTGAAGTCAAGGAAGTTGATTTGATTTGATTTTAGGTGGCTACCAGACTTATTCATTAAATGGACTGAAAACCTAAGTATGTCCATTTTATTTCAAAAAATGAACATATTCTATAAATGTGTCCACTTTATTTCATTACATTGCACATGTATTTAATTAAGGAGTAATTATTGAACACATTATGGTTTACGATAGAACAAAACCTTTCAATGATCTACCTTTACTCCCTCCGAAAGGGATAACCGACGACGTAGATATATTAAAGAAACTGGTCACTTCATCCCGAGCATTGGCTGGTGCAAACAGCAATGTGCAGCGGTTGCCAAACCCGTATATGTTGATCAATACGATTTCACTTCAGGAAGCCAAGGCATCGTCGGCTATAGAGAATATCTTTACTACCGAAGACGAGCTCTATAAAGCCGTCTCAGACACGGTGAAGGAGGAGCATGCTAACCCTGCGACCAAGGAAGTATTGCGATACAGGGAAGCACTTTGGGAGGGTTATAGACGTACCCAGGAAAAGCGTACCATTGACTTGGAAAGCATCATAGCTATTTTTAGACAGATCAAAAACACGTCAAGCGGATTGCGACCTCCCCACTCACTGACCGTTATCCAAAGGGGGCAAAGCGAATTTAGGTCAGGAGAGGTAATCTATACACCACCAAGAGGGCAAGGTATTATCGAGCGACTATTGGATAATCTGCTAGTCTATTTGAACGACGATGCACAGTTCGATACAGATCCGTTGCTTAAAATGTGCATTGCCCATTATCAGTTTGAAGCGATACACCCTTTTCCGGATGGTAATGGACGTACAGGGCGGATTATAAATCTCCTGTATCTGGCCAACAAGGGTCTCCTTGACCAGCCCGTTTTATACCTCTCTAAATATATTATCACCCATAAAGACGACTACTACTATAACTTAGGTGTTGTCTCCCAGCGAGGAAATTGGAAGCCATGGGTTCTTTATATGCTGGACGCAGTGGAGAAAACCTCCATATTAACGAACCAACTCATCAGCAGCATACTTAACCAAATGGAGTCTACGTTGGAATATGCGAGATCAAGAATCAAGTGGTATAACAAGGAAGTAAATGAGTTGTTGTTCAGTCAACCCTACATCAAGCAAAAATTAATTGGTGATGCGATGCAAATTTCCTCCAGAACAACCTTGACCAAATATTTCAGTGAATTGGTAGATGCCAGAATACTCAGCCCGATAAAAGACGGACGTGAAGTGTTTTATATTAATGAGGATTTGATTCGTATACTGGAAGGGTAATTTTTCTTTTTAAACATCTGTTGCGGGCTGGGCACTTAAAAGAAAAACCTCCCCAAAATCAATTGAAAGAGGTTTTGTAGCCCCAACAGAACAAATGTCGAACCTTTTCCTGAGGGATTTACGCTTAATTGAGAGGTTGTACAATATGCTGGAAAATAAAAATTTAATGTAAGTCCCTAGAGTTTTTTGAATTTTCCTGGGGTAAGATAGAAAGTGAAATTATGATTTAGCTGAGATTTCTATTTTCATCTGTAATTTGCAAATTGTGGCAATGAAGCCAAAACTTCGATATCTCCACCTAACCTTTGATATGTCTTATATAATTATTTCTATAAAATTTACCCCTTAAATTAAAGAATACCCAAAACATATAAAACACCCCAAATAGGGTATATTGCCCATCAACTCGCTCCCCAAGTAACACCACATTTTCTAAGAATTTAGCCAAAAGTAAATGTATCCCTAACGAGGTATGGGATAGGACTGGGAGAATCCATAGGGGCCCCCTACCCTTTTTCCTTCAATATCGCCAAATAAAATTTGGACCTTCCCTAGACGTCTCCTCTTTGCCCCTCTTTGGTTGCCTTCTCCTTAGCAGTTTCCTTGCCCGGAGGACTATGATTTTTTTTTAGAAATGTTCAAAATTCAACTGACCACTTTACTTCAGTATACAAGTTTCAAAAAAATAAGCGATTATAGTATTTTAAACCGCTTTCCCTTATCTTCATTCCTCGAATGACCCGGCTTTCCAAATACATAACAGCATTCCACCGTATCAAGCAGGGCAGTACCAAAATAGGGCCTGCTCCACATAAGTCTGTGTTTTTGCTGACGCTGATAGACCTGATCGAGCGAGGAATGATCACGCAAAACCAATTCCTTGTCGATGCCGATCTGGTAGCTACTTTTCAGAGTATTTGGTAGAATTTCGTGACCACAGGGCAGACTTTACCCAGCCTTTTTATCATTTACAAAAGGACAAAGCCCAGGGACAGCCCTTTTACCTATCAAGGCCTCTTAGAGGCACCGTTCAAGAGCATCAACAAACTGGCAGAGACCATCGCTTACGGATACCTCAAGGAAAAACTGTTTTTTCTTATGCAAGACCCTGCTTCAAGAGTCCAGTTACAGGAGGCATTGATTAACATTATTTCCCTGAAAAAGAATTGTGGTATAACAGTGATGCCTATTACGAAAGCTCAGAAAACTATATTATCAATGATGTGCCCCAGCAAAGACTAAAGATCAAGATCCAGCAGGAAGAGTAGTACTTTGTGAGAAATGGCCTATTTAAAAAGCATATTCCGAGGGTTTATCAAAACACCTGCTGCTTTACTGGCATGCAGATCACGGGTGCCAAAGTAAAAAGCATGGTAGATGCCTGTCATATTATACCCTTTAGCCAAACCCAGGATGACCGCATTACTAATGGGCCGGCACTCTCTCCAACGATGCACCGAGCCTTTGACCAGGGCCTGATTACTGTCTATGAAAACTACCATATGGTGGTGACCAATGCATATGATGAAAGCACCAATGCGGATCATGGTCTTAAAAAATTACATGAAAGACCAATATTATTGCCTGAAAATAAAAGGCATTCTCCAAGTCAAGAAAACTTGGATTGGCATAGGGGAGAGGAGTTCAGGTAGGTTTAGAAGGTAAGGGGCTTTTGCCATCTACGAGCACAGAAACCAAAGTATTAATATCATCAGAATACAATCATTTTCATGAGAGATGGCCCAATGCCCCTAGGAAAATTCCCCGTATTTTTGGCCAGATATCAGCGTAAAAAATTGGCCCAGTGACCATAGTTTATAAATACCAATAGTTATGTATAGCCATAGATTATACTTAGTGGAAATAATTTATTCAATAGAAAAAATACCCTAAATTGGGTATTTTATTTTTGTTTAGTTTTTTTGTAATTAACATTTTCGAAAACTATTATTTTGAAAATGAAGGAATCACAAACTCAAATGCTTAACCATTCTGAAGCCAAGGTCAGACTTTTAGATACCTATATCCAGAAATATTTAAATATCCTTAGCAGATCACAACATGTGGCTGATATCTACTTGTATGATTTGTTTTGCGGGTCTGGTGTTTACGAAAATGGAGGTGAAGGAAGTCCCGTTATTTTTATGAGGGCCATTAAAAATATGTTTTTTAGGAATGAAAGTGTAGGCATTGAGAATTCATCATATCATTGTTGGTTTAATGACATAGATGCAGATAAGATTCAGAAAGTTGAGCAATATATCAACGATAAGAAGCTTTATTACCCCCAATTTGGAGACTTAAAAATAAGTTCAAAGGAATATGAAGCTATTCTTCCCGACGTAATTGGACAGATTAATAAACTTAAACGAGAAAAAGCTTTTGTTTTTATAGACCCTTACGGATACAAAAACATTAGTTTAAACCACATTAAAAAATTACTGGAAAGCAAGAAGAGTGAAGTATTACTTTTTCTGCCAACTCAATTTATGTTTCGGTTTGAACGAAAAGGTGCTCCGGAATGTCTCAAAAAGTTTATTAGAGAATTGCTTCCCGAGAGAGAATGGCCAAATAGTCACACAGGCATTGACTTTATTGAAAATTTAAAGTCTGCATTTAGGTCCCATTTAGGAAATGAATATTATGTGGATACCTTTATAATTAAAAGAGAAGCCAACCAGTACTTTTGTTTGTTCTTTTTCACAAGTCATATATATGGCTTTGAAAAAATGCTAGAGGCCAAATGGCAGGTGGATAAAAACGAAGGACGTGGATGGGATTTTAATGCAAATGGGTCAATGTCTCTGTTTGTGGATCAAGTATCCCAAGCTCGTGTCAATAAACTGGAAGCATCTCTACTTTCTCATCTTAAAATACCAAGGACTAATGTAGATCTTTACTGGTTTATCCTTCATGAAGGTTTCAGGACTGTACACGGAAATGATGTATTAAAAAGACTTTCAAGAGAAGGAAAAATAAATGTGACACCAGTTGGCGGAGAAAAAACGCGAAGAGGAGCCTTTTATTTGGGACATGATTATTATAAAGATAACTTAGCAAAGATTTTAGTAAAAAGTAATATTTAACCAATGGCACAATCAAGCATCGAATGGACTGAAATGACCTGGAACCCCACCACAGGATGTGATAAAGTATCCCAAGGCTGTAAGTTTTGCTATGCAGAGGTGATGGCTAAGCGATTAATGGCCATGGGCATAGAAAAATACAAGGATGGCTTCAAAATACGGACACATGAAGATGCCCTCAATACACCCTACACTTGGAAAAAATCCAAGGTAGTCTTTGTGAATTCTATGAGTGACCTTTTTCATAAGGATGTTCCCTTAAGTTTTATCAAAAAGGTCTTTAAGGTGATGAATGATAATCCACAGCATGTCTTCCAAGTACTTACCAAAAGAGCTGATATCTTACTTCAATATAGTGATCAGCTCAAATGGACACATAATATTTGGATGGGGGTGTCCGTGGAAGATAAAAGGGTCACTGACCGTATTGACTTGCTCCGACAAAGTGGTGCCAGGGTCAAGTTCCTTTCCTGTGAACCTTTGATCGGCCCATTGCCAGATCTTAACCTGAAAGGTATCGACTGGGTGATCGTAGGCGGAGAGAGCGGACACAAACCCCGGCCTATGGATCCTGATTGGGTGCTGGATATTCAAGAACAATGTGTCCGTAAGGAGGTGGCATTTTTCTTTAAACAATGGGGCGGCAAAAACAAAAAGAAAAATGGGCGAATGCTTAATGGCCAAACCTATGATGAAATGCCAGAAATTGAGCTGCAGAAGAGTGTTTAATATCGCTTAGATAAAATAAGGAGGACATGGCTGTTTTCCACATCCTGTCTCCAGTGTGCCAACAGTACTTTCTGGATGTTCCTAGTTGCAGTGTTCCTCGATATGGGCCCTGACGCAGGTCATGATGCCCGTGTCACGGACCTGTTGGTTGTCGGCCAGTACCTTGTTCCAGAAGTACTGCAGGCTCCTTCGGTATTGAACCGTTCGATCAGCTGGCGGTCGGAAACGTTGAGATAAGCCTTCAGGAACGTCAGAGCAAACATGCCCTTGCTGCCGAACCAGCGCGGGGGCACCGCACCCGGTGGAAACCTCCGGGAGCAGGGCCGAAAGCGCTTCCCAGGGAAGGCTGTCGTGGATCTGGTCCAATAATGAATTCTTGAAAAAGTGATACTTTGGAGAGTACCCGTCAAAGTCTTTGGAAATTGGCAGTTGCATGATATCTTTCATCGTATTTTGGTCAGCAAACTCAAAATACGAAAAAGAAAAGCCCGGAAAAAGCCTGAAAGGGCGATTTTCGGGGCTTTTGATTTATTTTTATGTTATGTTTCGCCCTGGATAACAGTACGTTAGCTATTTAACGGGATACCCTGGATATTCCGCAGCCAGCTGAATCCACTAATATATTCGATATTCCTTCCGGGAGTGGTGGCTTCTGTGATCTGAAAGACCTTCCATCTCGGCAGATGGACACGGAATATATAATTTTAACAAAAATTTTTGTTTAATCCCCTTTCTTGTGCTTGTGCGGCTTTAGAGATGGTGTATTTCCGGGAGTTTCCTTATTATCTCGTTGACGTCTGTCTGGTTTTCCCGTTGATTTGGCAGTTCTTTTTGGCCCTGGTTTAATTCCCATAATTATCTTTTTTAAAGTTTATATTATAAGTTAATTAAATTTTACCAATTTTTATTCTAAAATATGACAAATTTTATTAACACTTCAATAGTTTAAGAAATAACTATTACACATTGTATTTTGAATCATTATTAACCACACGAAAGTAGTTTAGTGATAGTTTATATATCATTACACCATTTAACTTCACCTCTTATAATCCAAAAGTGACAGGTGCAATCAAGAGTATTCCATATTGAAGGGTGAATTGTTAATCGGTTCTTTTTTACAATCCTCCACTTAATTGAGGCATTCTCATCTAAATCCAAGAATATTAGCTTTCCACAGCCTCCTGGACATTTAAGGCATGCTATATCTGGATTTGGACTACCTAATAGATAAACCTTTCTACCATTCAACTTGACAGGAGGCTCATCCTCCGCTCTTTCTTCTACAGAATATTGGGGTGGTAGCAACCACCCCAACTTTTTCCTAAACCAATTATGTAGCCTCTTCACATCTAGAAAGATTTGGCATGTATAGCAACGGATAAACGTTACCTCGTCCTCTATTATCCATTAAATACTTGTCGGAATCGAATTTAGAATTAATGGTAATATCAAGATCACTCAATGACACGAAAACCCGTTTCACTCTTTCTGGGCCATCATCTCGGTATGGATGTATCCTTTCTAGCATGTCTAGTACCGCAAATGATGAAATATTCACATTCACAGAAATTACTGCTGGACTCTCAACATTCACATTGCTAATATACCCTTTATCGAGTTGACCCTTATATTCATCAGGATCATCTTTAAATAAACCTTCAGCTCTTAGATCTTCTTGAGTATACTGCCCTCGTTCAAGTAAAGAGTCACCAGGGGAAATATAATTTATTACCCCATAAATAGACTTTATTCCTCCTTGACCATCAGCGGATAGCTTAACTCCCATGTCGATATATGGAATCAGGTAAAAACTGGATATAGCTGTTAGCAAATCTCTACTGAGAACTGAATCCGTACACCCGAATACCAAATCACAAGTGCTCAAATCTGAGATAACTAATTCTGATTCTGTAATATCTACAGTATGGATTGTAATCTTAGTAGGAAGACCAGTGCTATCCAAAGCTTCTTTAATAGCATAAGCTTTGTTTGTTCCTATTAATTCTACCTTAGAATGAAGAATGCGATTGAGATTTTTACGTTCAATCGTATCAAAATCTACAATAACTAGCTCACCTACTCCTAAACGATATAATTGTTCAATTGTAGGGCTACCGGTTCCTGAACATCCTATAACCGCAACCTTCATTTTCTGCAATAGACTTTGAGTCCCTCTTCCAAATGCTTGGCTATTTCGAAGATATTCTTCTCGCAGATCAACACAAACGCCGTTATCAGATTGAATATGAATTACATTTCCAACAACTTGAAAGACATCTATTCTCTGATAATCCGTGCTCCCAATGACAATTCTCCCTACAAGCATTCCGTCAGGAGTCATCACTATGCTACCGTGCTCTATTCCTTGGTCAATTTCAGCATTAAGAGTAGGAAAGAAACTGTTATCACTAATATTATCTACTTCAGAGAAGTCATTATACCCTCCGGGATGAGAATGAATTTTAAATAGTGACAATCCTTTGACCTCTGCTTCTTCTATTAAGTCCTGAATCAAAGAAACATCCCAATCAATTCTATCCTCAGCGCGTAAATTACATTTCTCATGGGGAATGCATTTGACTTTGTGGGAAGTAAAGACCTTACGATTTCCTGAGAATGTATTGCCACATAAAACAAAGGCAATGGATTCTAATCCATCACCTGGAAACAAATGATGCTTTAAGGCATCATAATGTTTCTCGTACAGCTTCAACATTCTCATGCAGCTTCTTGTTGAAGACAATGATACATTAAATCCAAGTGGGTCTCTAGGTTGTCCACACCGGGCTTCCAAGGAGATATTCTCTTGTTCCTATGTCTAGACCATTGATACCAATGTTTCCCTCTGAAAGTTGTAGGCGTCTGTCTGGAGAATTCTCTACCGTTATCTCTTGATATTTTAGCAGGGAAGAATATCATATCTATTTCTGCCCTAGGATACTGCTGGGGTATCTTTACTGCTATATCTATTGATGCATGATTGAGTCCATTAGGTAGTTTAAATCCTTTGATAAGAATCCAGTTGACTCTACCCTCAGTAATGGCTTCCCACGTATACTGTTTTTCGCTTAGAAATTTTTGATCGTCAGGAAATAAATGGAAGTCCCTCCTTGGGGAGGGGCTTCCTTCTGTACAGCTTGCAGGGTACACGATAAACTTCTCGATACCCGGTTCTGTAAGATCAACTATATCATCGAGTTCAATAGTTCTCTTATTCTTCCCTTTTATCTTAAGAATGAAGTTTTTAGGGGGAGTATGGTCTGAAAGCAATAGAATCTCTCTGCCTGTTACTTTCTCTTTTTCTACTAGAAACTTATCCTTCTCACCAGTAATATCACTAGTGACCTTAATCATGTAGAAACATCCTGTTTCTACCTTCTTGCCTTCTAAGTAGAAGGCTTCTATATCAATTTTATTTTTCATTGATTTTTCAATTTTAAAATGAGTATGGTTTTTTCGTAACCACGCACGAGTCCTACTGTACTTTTTATATTCGTAGTACAAAACGCTTCAAAAGTCTTAATTTACCTTAGCAACAATATTCGTTTATGACTCTTTATTTGGGAAATAATCTAATTGGTTGGATTTCGTTTAAAAAGCTAGTAGATTTGAATCATGACAAACGAATCTATAAAGCTTTAAGTAGCTGAGATTAGGTTGCTAACCTTTCTCGTAAACGATTCTCAACCAGATTCTTCCAAGGGTCTGGTTATTTTATTTTTACTCCTATTTCATTAAATACTTTTGCTATTTCAAGTTTAGATTCGTTAGTGATCCCAATAGATTCGTCTATTATCAAATCCAGGATAGACTCAACACTCTTGTGCGATACTCCAAAGACCTTAGCTGCTTGAATTGCTCTTTTGTCGCTACTAAAAAACTTTATGTCAAAGTTGATGCATTGAATAATAGAGCAAGCTGTACCAATAGAAATCTGATGATTTTGAGAAGCTTTAATTTTATAGGCTTCTGATAAATCTTCACCCTCCAAATTTAAAACGGTGACATTATGGTTCTTCTTCACTGTTTTAAATAAAAAGCGTTCTATGTAAGTAACTTCATCCAAAGCAAAGTCCACTGTATAGAGTCTAATGCCATATCCTTCCATATACCGCAATAATCCCATACGGTATAGTAGATTAATCGCAGCAATATTATTAATCAAGATTCCCATCAACTGTTATTTTTATTGTTTCGGCTTGCTTTAATCTTGTCTCAAAATCTTGTGGAGATACATTTGAAAGATATTGTGCTTGCTCTCGGTCAACGGTCTCCTCAAGAATCAACTTATAAAGCAATTGGAAGTAACGAGCAGATTCTTCCTTCTTGGAATAGTTACCAAAGTCTTCAACTTGCAGCAATTCGTGATAATCATTCCACCCTATTATCTTACAATGAACCAACCTAAGCCCCAAACTTTGTTTTGAAATCCCATAAGACTCTTGTAAAGCTCTAAGCTCTTCTAGTGAGATAGTCTTTCTATTTCTTCCTATTCGGTCAATAAGAACAGATTTTGGCATTAAGAATGCTCCGGCGAATGCGTCGCAAATAGCTTCCCTATCTTTCCCCTGTATCCCTTTGGGGATTGTTAGTACGAGATGAGCCAGTTCATGTGCCAAAGTAAATCTTAATCTTGGCACAACCTTACCAGAAGGATTTACTACGATTAAAGGAACTTTGCCGATCCAGGCCGAAAAACCTTCAAAGTTATCTCCATAATCAAGCATTAAGACCTTGATCCCAATACGATCAAGAAAATCAGTCAAATTATGAATGGGAGAATCTCCAAGCTTTAATTTCTTTCTAAGTTCAATAGCAGATTGTTCCGCTTCGGACGTATTAATTACCACTCTATGTGTTAATGGATTCTCGAAATCCTTTCGACTCTCAGACAGCTCTTCAATACTTATATACTTTTCCAGAAACTTTTGAGCTTCTAACTTCAAAAATCCTTCATCAGTCGTACCAATCTTAAACCCTTCCCGATACTCTACTTCAATATCTTCTATAGGATAATGCGACTCTGAAAAGAAATATCCAACTTCTACTTTCAATGCTTTCGCTAAATCCATCATAGCACCACTACTGGGTAATCTCACCCCTTTCTCATACTTGCCTATGGAGTGATGAGAAACACCAGAAGACACAGCCAACTCTTTTTGAGTTAGTCCAAGAATACGTCTCGCACTCCTGAGCTTTAGTGGGAATATCTTATTTAGATCCATCATAAAACAAATGTAAAGAATTTAAATTAAACCTACAATAGTCTATAATTTTAAATTTTTAAAATAAGTAGACTATTAGTGGCAATGAAAAGTGGACTGTTTTTGAAAAGAATTAAGGCAGAGGTTCTTCACCTTTATTTACCACTTAAAACAGTCATAAAGGAGGATCTGGACATTCAATGCAGATGGTGAACTAGAAAAAATCCGGTTTATCGGCATGAATACCCTTGAACCTCTCACTACCAGCTATAAAAAGAGAGAATACTTCAGCCAAGAAGCATCTGCTAATGATAATAAATTATTGGATGGTAAGAAAGTCTGGCTAGAATATGATGCTGGCCGCTATGATCCCTATGGCCGTACACAGGCTTATGTATATTTGAAAGATTGCACTTTCTTAAATGTCCCCCTGGTAAAGATGAGGTGAGCTACCGTCATGACCATACAGCCCAATGTTAAAGCTTCAGAGACAAGTAATGAAAGATAAGCGTGGTTTATGGGCCAAGGAAGTCGAATGAGCAATAGGGGGTCAATTTGATCGCTATTTGCACTTAAACACCATATTTCTCCTTAATTTCCTTTTGAACGATTCTAAGAATTATTTGGTAGTCAGTACCGACCAACTTAGACAATTTGATCAAATCTTCAATAGAAAAAAGTTCAGGATTTCTGAGCCTTTCAGTATAAGTATTATACCCCATTTGAAGCTTCTTTGAAAGGTTAGTTGGCTTATGCTCTTCAAGCCTAGAAAGTTTCTTAATCAATCCCTGATTAAACAAGGCACCAATTTCTTCAAATTCCTCATCTATGCTAAATTCTTGAATTTTCTTTTTTGAGTCTCTTGGTTTCATTAAAACCAATCTGGGAATACGTAGTTATTATTAAAAGAAAAATTTTTAAATTAGAATTATAAATTTTCATTTTGATAATTTTATCGTATATTTGAATCAATCATATTGATATAACTTAGCTATAAGCTAATTTTAATGCAGTACCTAAAATGGAACTGCTCACTGAGTCTCGCCACAAAATCTGGTAAATTTTCCGCGCGAGAATTCAAAGAGTGGTCCGTCACCTATCTAAAAATAGGGCGGGCACTCCTTGTTTCTAATGTGCGGAACTATAATCCATATAGTATAGGTTTACCAGAACCTTGTGGCATTAGGATAATGGAATAGCCTGCCCTTCCATATTTTGAGCATGTAATTCTACTTTCTTTTCGGGGCTCATAATGATATATGGAAATTATGGGCATATTCAAAAACACATACTGCCAATTGTTTGCCACTTTCCTTGAAAGGAGAAGTCATGTACCCCGTGTCCACAAACTTCATCACATCCAGTCCCGCATTACCATCTTCGATATCCTCTTCGAAAGAAAGCCCAAAAACCCGATCTAAGATCTTTCTGATATATATCCCCATTGAGGAGATAGCCACTACAATCCCGTTCCATAGATCCTATTAAACCTCCCCCTTTCGGTATTGAATAAAGTATGGATTTCCTTTTGATGACCAGCAATAATAATCGGTCCATCAAAAAGCTTATATCCCTGGGGAATCACCTCCTTCACCCTGTTCCGGAACGGCTGAAGGAGATACAACAATCCATTTTCTAAATATGCAGAAACCATGGCCATATAAATAGGTCCATGCTTATCCATTGTTTCCCGTTGGGGCTGGATAATTGACGTCTTCTGCAAAACCCTGACAAAGCATGAAAAAAAAAACATTTATTAGCTTCCTGGCATTACTATGCCTTTTTGGAAGCGAATTATATGGACAAGTTGCTTCACCTCCCACTGCCGGAGGTTCACCTGAAGGTGCCCCGGCAGTGATCTATGGGGAGATCAACTCCTTCCATGACTATGACAGCCTGACCGTCCAGATATATGAACAATATATCTGGGACAATATGGCCCTGTTCAGGCCAATAACCTTAAAGGTACCTGTTGAGGAGGGTACCTTTATCACCGGCACCTCCCACAGACAGGTATTTTCCATTGCCACCCCACCCATTTCAAGGCCTTCACATATCAGTATCCAGTCTGAGAATGGATATTTGCTCAAGGACAACCTTGTTTTTCCCGGGGATAGTGTACGGGCGCTCTGGGACGACAAGAAGCGACAGGTCATCTTCAACGGACCCTCCGAACAATTGTTCACCGCACAATACCGGCTTTCACTGATCGACAATGCTGAAAGGTTTGGGAAGTCCAGATCTATCAATACTGCCGACCCCGAAGAGCTACTTGCAAGGGACAACAACCGTATGCTTTTGAAAGCCCACTCCGACCGGTATGGCATTCCGGTGCACATCGGCCCATTTGACTTCAAGGGCCACCTGAAAGAGCTTGAAGAAGGTTTTCGGTCCCTTTCCAAGCTGCCTGGCCTAAAATACCTGGA
Source organism: Echinicola soli (assembly GCF_006575665.1). Lineage (NCBI taxonomy): Bacteria > Pseudomonadati > Bacteroidota > Cytophagia > Cytophagales > Cyclobacteriaceae > Echinicola > Echinicola soli. The sequence goes on along the minus strand of NZ_CP041253.1, from coordinate 1,571,604 downwards.
CACCCTGTCCAACATTTCCCAAGCAGGCAGGGAGATCCTCACCGCGGATTATATTTACAGAAAATCAGCCCATGTTTTCAACCGGTTTTTCCTACTGTATTCCTATGCCGGTGATCCTTCAAGAACATCAATGGTGAACGACCTGAAGGATGTCGTTCTTGGGGATATAAAGGACCTCCGGTTGCCTGACATTAGTAAGGTGACACAACTGTATTCGGCGCATTTCGCATCCCACGAGTTCAACCGCCTTAAATCCATCGAATTGTTGGAAGGCACCTCAGCCCATCAAACGATCATGGACGACTATTCCGGAGAGCTAAGGGAACGGCTGCTCACCTATTACCTCTTCAGGGAAAGCAAAAAGATGGACAACGGCCTGGAAAGGACACTTGCTTCCCTGGAAACCATCAGGGGAGGCTGGTACAGGGAAAGGCTCCTGGAACTTGTATCAGGACTACAGACGGGTACCGAGCTGCCTTCCTTTACGCTGATGGACACTTCCGGCAGGGAGTTCAACCTTGACAGCCTTAAGGGAAAGACCCTCCTGTTGGATTTCTGGTACACCGGGTGCAAGGCATGCATTTCCTACCATAGGAACACCCTTTCCAAACTGGAGGAACATTTCGGTGGAAACCCTGATGTTGTGCTGGTCTCCATAAGCACGGATCCCGGCAAACAACGCTGGGACAAGAGCCGAAGCCAGGGGAAATACACCTCCGACAAGCTCCTGAACCTCTGCACCCTGGGTACCGACCACCCATTGGTCAAGCACTTCAACGTTTTCAGCTATCCCCACCAGGTACTGGTGGGAAAGGACCATCGGGTCTACCGTACGGGGGGCATTCCCAAGGATCCCGACGCATTGATCACGATAATTGAGCGGATTGCCAATGGTTCCCAAAAAGACACACTTACCACTATTGAACGCTAAAAACATGAAGAAACTGTTACTATGTATATGGTTGTTGATTTCCATCCATGAGTCCCATGGGCAGGATGGCCAATACCGGCTCCACGGCCGGATTAAAGATGCCGTTACAGGCTCTGCCCTACCCGGGGCCACCGTACAGGTCAAGGGCACGCAAACCGGCACAGCAAGTGACGCAGAGGGTTTTTTCACTATTTCGGGGACGGGCCTTTCCACCCTTACCTTTAGTTTTGTCGGTTACCGCAAACAAGAGCTGGAAGTGGACTTTGACAGTGCACCCGAACAGGTGGAAATCCTACTTATGCCAGGGGAACGGGACCTGGAAGGCGTCGAGGTAGTATCCACTGGCTATCGGCAACTCCCCTTGGAGCGGGCAACAGGTTCCTTTGTTGCCCTGGATGAAGAGCTGGTCAACAGGAAGGTCAGCACCAACCTGATCGACAGGCTGGAGGATGTCACCCCCGGTCTGGTATTCAACAGGTCGGCCGCAGAGGGCGACCCTATCAGCATCAGGGGAAGATCGACCCTTTTTGCCGAAACCCATCCCCTGGTGGTCATCGATAACTTTCCCTATGACGGTCCACTGGAGAATATCAATCCCAATGACGTGGAGAGCATCACCGTTCTCAGGGATGCCGCAGCGGCTTCCATCTGGGGGGCACAGGCAGGAAATGGTGTTATTGTGATCACGACCAAGCAGGGACGCAAGGGCACGCCCCGCATCTCACTGAATGCCAATGTTACGGTTGCCCAACAACCTGACCCGTTCTACCGTCCGCGCATTGCCTCTGCAGATATGGTCGATATTGAGCAAAGGCTGTTCGGAGAGGGCTATTATGGACGGTATGAACTTTCCTCGAACCAAACTCCCCTTTCCCCGGCGGTGGAGGCCCTGATCGCCCACAGGGACGGAAAAATATCCGATGGGGAGCTGGAGGAAAAGCTCGGTACCCTCTCCCTTCATGACAGCAGATCAGACCTGGAAAGGCACTATTACAGGCCTGAAATCCGACAGCAGTACTCCCTGGGGATACGTGGGGGATCGGAAGGTTACCGCTACGCATTCTCCGCCGGATATGACCGCAACAGGGCCAACATCCGCGGGAACAGTGAGAGCCGGCTGACCCTTATGGCCAAAAACAGCTGGCGGCTTTTTGACGACAGGCTGGAGATCATGGCCGGGATCTCCCATATACGGACCATGGACATTACCGGCACGGAACTTCCTTCGGTATATCCCTATGAGGCCCTTGGGGATAACAACGGAGTGCCCCTCCCAGTCATCAGGGGATACAGCAGCCGGTTCATCTCCTCGGTCCGGGATGACGGTCTGCTCGATTGGCGGTATTACCCGTTGCAGGAGATCGGCCTCCTTGACGGCAGGGACAGGTTTATGGACCTGAGACTCAACTCAAGGGCCAGCTACCGGATATTGCCCGGGCTAAAGGCCTCTCTTCTCCACCAATACTGGCAAGGGGACCAAACGGATTATTTTCGCTATCCCCGGAAAACCTTCCATGTCCGTGACCTTGTCAACCAGTTCACCCAAGTGGACGGGGACGGCACGCGCTCATTCCCCGTCCCCAAGGGTGACATCCTGGATTGGGGGATAACCGAAAACCGCAGCCACCACTTCAGGGGCCAGCTGGATTATGCAAGGACGTTCGGGGAACATGAATTCTCTGCCCTCGCCGGTTTCGAGGCCAAGGACCTGTCCTCCAACGGAAGGTCCGCCCGTTACTATGGTTATGATGATGCCCTGGGGATCAGCCAACCGGTTGATTACGGCACACGTTACCGGACCTATTACAATCCCGGAAGGCTTTCCAATATCCTTTCCGGGGAAGCCATCTCCGGAAAGACGGACAGGTTTGTTTCCTATTATCTCAACCTGGGCTATCACTTCAGGGACAGGTTTGGCCTTTCGCTCAGTGCCCGGAAGGATGCGTCCAACCTCTTCGGGGTAGATGCCAACCAAAAAGGGGTTCCCCTGTGGTCTGTGGGGACCAGCTGGACGGTCAGCGAGGAAGGTTTTATGGACGGCACAGCCATGGATTACCTCAAGGTAAGGCTCAGCTATGGTTACAACGGGAACATTGACCGATCGGTCACCGCCTATACCACAGCGCGCTACCGGGGCGGCAACCTCAACAGGATAACCGGGCTCCCCATGGCACAGATCATCAATCCCCCCAACCCCGACCTGTCATGGGAGAGGATCGGTATCCTTAACCTGGGACTTGACTTTGAACTGTGGGAAGGAAGGCTCTCCGGTACTGTTGAGGCCTACCGTAAGGAGGGAACCGACCTGATCGGGGACTCCCCCGTAGGGGCCTCCAGTGGGTTTCTGGACTTCAGGGGAAACTTTGCCGATACCCGTACCCATGGCATGGACCTGGAGCTCAGGTCCCAAAACCTCACCGGGGACACCTTCCGTTGGTCGACCAACCTGATGGTGAGCACGGTATCCGAAAAGGTCACACGTTACGGCTACCAGAGCAATGTTTCCACCTATCTTCGCTACGGTGACGGTGGCGGGCCAGCTACCCCGATGGAGGGAAGGCCGCTCTACGCCATTTACAGCTACCCCTGGGCCGGACTGGACCCGGATATGGGCGCGCCGCTGGGCTATGTAAACGGCGAAAAAAGTGACGATTACGCATCAATCACCGGGAACGCCACGATGGAAACGGTCAACTACCATGGCTCGGCCCGGCCAACCCTGTTTGGGGCACTGAGGAACGATATTGCCTATGGCAACCTTTCCCTTTCGGTCAACATTTCTTTCCGCTCCGGTTACCATTACCGACGGAATTCGGTGGATTACAACGAACTGTTGCGTGGCAATGTCACCCATGCAGATTATGGCATTCGGTGGAAGCGCCCAGGTGACGAGGTCATGACACATATCCCATCACTTCCGGACGGACTAGACACCGATCGCGACAATTTCTACCGATATGCAGGGATCCTGGTGGAGAAGGGGGACCATATCCGGCTACAGGATATCAGGCTGGGCTACCGCCCCCAGGGCTTGCCCCTCAAGAATACAGAAATCTATGTTTATGCCAACAACTTGGGCATCATCTGGAAGGCGGCCAAGGACGACCCTCTTGACCCGGATTACAGGAGTGCAAAACCTCTGGGGAGTATTTCCCTGGGAATCCGTGTTGATT